>JAUNAY010000248.1 GCA_030527385.1 Fusobacterium sp.
CTATACTCTTGAAGATTATTTTTCACTTTTTCTATTCTCTCTAAATATAAAGAATCTGTAATAATTCCTCCAGTTTTTTCTGTAAAACCTGGCATAAAAAAGAACTTCCTAAGTTTACCTTTTCCAAGTATAGATTCCTGTAAATGAAAATCTTCTACCCAATCCTCTGCTGATAGATATTCAAGATTTAAGATCAAATTTGAATTGTTATATGCTAAGTTCATATATTCATCAGGTATTGAACACCCAAAGGCTTCTATTATAACATTTGCAGTAGAAAAAGTACATATATTTTTTTTTAAATATTCATAAGTACAATAAAAAATCCCATCTATTTCTTGGCTTTCTAAATTTTTTGCTAAAGGATTTATTTTTAAAAATTCTTCTATCCTATTAAAAATAACTCTTATTTCTACTTTATCAGAATATCTTTTTTTTAATTCTTTAGCAACACGGTAAACTACCCCTATATCTCCAAAATTATCAATAACTTCACAAAAAAGATCAATACTCTTTACTTGCATTTCTTCTTTTATACTCCTTCTGTGCTATCTCAGCCCAATTTGGTCTAGCTATCATAGCTCTTCCAACAGCTACAAAATCCAATAAATTATTTTCTATTAACCAACTAGCTTCTTTTTCTTTCTTTATTTTTCTTACTCCTATAACTGGAATATTTACATTTTTTTTAATTTCAGTCCCCATATAAATTACCCAATCTAAAGGAAAATCTACAGGACAAACTATTTTCTCTTTTTGCTTCATCTCAGGGTTTGGAGTCCCACTTGATACGTGAAGTATATCTACTCCAAGTTTTTCAAGATATTTTGCTATTTTTATTCCATCTTCAAGTTCAGGTTCATTTCCACCCATTCTATAACCTAAAATAAAATTATCATCAAACAAATATCTTGTATCCTTTATCAATTTTTCTGAAAAATACATTCTTTTTTCAAAGGTTCCTCCATATTTATCCTCTCTTAAATTCCATATTCTAGAGTTTAACTGGGAAATTAAATATGTGTGTGCTCCGTGAATCTCTATTCCATCAAAACCAGCCTTTTTAGCTCTTATAAAAGCAGTTTTAAACCTTTCTAAAATCTCATCAAGTAAACTTTCGTCTACATCTTTTATACGCTCTTTAAAACCTGCGTGATGCAGTTGTATTAATGCTGGAACATCATATTGGTGACAAGTATCAGCTATTCTCTTTAACCCATCTATAAATTTATCGTCCCATATTCCTAATTGATTTTCCCTTAATTTTCCATCTTCTGCTACTGCTGAAGCTTCAACAATAACTAACCCAACTCCTCCAACACAAACATCTTTATACCATTCTATTACTTCGTCTGTTACAAATCCATCTGTTCCTACCAAAGAAAATCTTACTAATGGAGGCAATACAATCCTATTTTTCAATTCTAAATTTTTTATTTTTACTTTATCAAATAATGTTGCCATCTATTCCTCTCTATTTTTTAAAATTTACACTATATTTTAACATACTTTTTATTATTTTGCTATGCTATATAATTTTAATAAGCAAAAGAGTTGTATAAATTAATAACTTAACTCATACAACTCTTTATAAATTATGCTCTGCTTTTTTTATAATTTTCAATAAATTCTAGTACAAATGCTCCCATAATTCCAATAACTATCCCAAATATAGAAAATCCTAATAAAATAAATTTAGCTTTACTTTTTATATCAATAGCATAAATTGATGAATCCTCTTGGATAATCCCA
>JAUNAY010000249.1 GCA_030527385.1 Fusobacterium sp.
TATTAAAGAATTTGTTTTATACAATGCTAATAAAATAAATGGCATTCTTTATAATATCGACTATAAAGGATATGGTGAATTAAAAAATTTACAAGTTTTATTTGAAAACAAAGGTAAATTTTATATTGCCAAGAATAATGATTCTGAAAAAATTGGTAGTTATCAACTTAAAATTAATGATGGCTTAGCCAAAATTAAATTATTTTTCCCACTTCGTCACAAAAAAAATTGGTTCCTTTTTAAATATACACTTCCTGCTGGAATTACTGTATATAATGACATTGCCCAATTTAACAGAAAAATGGTAGGAAAAGGTTGGCAAAACAATATTGATAATGTTGAAATAAGAGTCACTCTTCCTCAAAAAGTTGATAAAGAAAAACTGCACGCTTTTGGACACGGGGATCTTAGTGGAAATATAGATATAATTAGTTCAAATGAAATTCTTTATACACTAAAAAATTATAATTCTGGAGATTTTATTGAAACTAATATACTTTTTCCAAAAACTATTCTTAATAAAATTAATCCCCTTTGTATAAAAAATGAAGATGGTTATGAAAAAATAATGAAGATGGAAAAGAAATTAGCTGATAAAGCTAATTTTGCAAGAAAATTAGCCTCAATGAAAGGTGGTTTGAAAATTCTTTTTTTCTTTGCTTATCTGCTTTGGTTAGGATTTATTTTAATTTTTGCCTATTTAAAAAATGGAAAAAAATATAAAGTTAATAATGAATACGGAGAATATTTTAGAGAGCTTCCTGATTCACTTTCTCCACCAGCAGCTGGTACTGCTGTAAATAGAAGAACCACACCACAACATCTTTTTGCTATGATTATGGATTTAGTAAGAAAAAATATTTTTGAAATGATAGAGGATAAAGAGAAAAATATTACTATTTTAAGAAAAAATAATTTTGATTCAACTAAGCTTAGTGACGCTGAAAATTTTGTAATAGATTGGTATATTGAAGAATTAGGAGATGGAATTCAAGTTCTATTAGAAGATATTAATTCATATGTTAGAACTAGAAAAAATGCTATTACTTTTGGTAAAAACTATGAAAAATGGCTTTCTTTAATAGATAAAGAGTTGAAAAATGCAGGATACGTGCTTGAAAAGCCTAGCAGAATACCTATAATTTTAGGAGTTTTCACTATTTTATTTAGCTTTTTCTTTACTTTTTTAGCTATAAAATATTTTAGAGATGAAAGATTTGTAATATGTATCTTCTTAAGTTTTATTACTTTTACGTTTGTTTCAAATAAAAGAAGATATAGTTTAGAAGCTGAAAAAATAAGAAATAGATGGTTAGCATTTAAAAAATTCCTTGTAGATTATAGCAATCTTGAAGAAGCTAATCTCTCATCTATATATCTTTGGGAACATTATTTTGTGTATGCTATTGCTCTAGGAGTAGCTGAAAAGGTAGCTGAGAACTATAAAAAATTGAATATTTATTCATCTAATAACAGTTTAGATAACAGATTACCTCTTATGATTATGTATCACAATAATAATCAAGCCTTTAGAAACTTAGAAAGAGTTACTACAAATGCTGTAAAAACCTCTTCTAATACTCTTGCTAACAGTAGACGCTCTTCTGGAACTGGACACGGTGGTGGATTTAGTGGTGGATCTTCTGGAGGTGGAGGAAGTCGTGGAGGTGGAGGTGCTTTTTAGCATCACATCATCATTATATATTTTCAAAAAAAGGGACTTTGAAAGTCCCTTTTTGCTAATTTATTT
>JAUNAY010000250.1 GCA_030527385.1 Fusobacterium sp.
ATTAAAAAAAGGTGTTAATGCCTTTAAGCACCAACACCAAAAATTATACACCCTTCAAAAATTGAATTCTCTCTTTTATTTTGCACAGATTCTATATTCTTAAATATAAAAGCCAATGCAACTTCCCCTGCCAAGGTGTTTATATTTTATCACTTTTTTATAAATCAGTAAAGTTCCCTTTTTGCATTATCACAACTTCTTTTCCCTCTTCTGTTACTCCTACAATCTCTAAATCACTAGTTCCAATCATAAAATCTTCGTGTATCATAGAGATATTTACTCCATTTTTCTTTAATTCCTCTTCATTCATTTCACTTCCACCCTCTAAGCAAACTGGATATGCTTGTCCAAATGCAAGGTGACACGAAGCATTCTCATCAAAAAGTGTATTATAAAAAACTGTATTTGAATTAGATATTGGAGAATCATATGGAACAAGGGCAACCTCTCCTAAATATCTAGCTCCCTCATCTGAATTTAAAAGTTTTGTTAATGTTTCTTCTCCTTTTTTTGCACCTAATTCAACTACTTTTCCATTTTCAAATTTTAAATAAAAATTTTCAATCAAATTTCCACCATAACAAAATGGTTTGCTACTGTATACAATTCCATTGACTTCATCTTTTTTAGGTAAAGTAAAAACTTCTTCTGTTGGCATATTTGCAACAAAATATACTCCATCTTTTGAAGTTTCTCCCCCTGCTGTCCATATATGTCCTTTTGGTAGTCCTATTTCTAAATCTGTTCCTAAAGAGTTTCTATATCTCAACTTTTTAAATTTCATACTATTTAAGTAGTTCATAATATTTTTTAATTTTTCTAAGTGACTATTCCATTCTTCAATAGGGTCTTTTTTATCTGCTCTAACTATTGAAAATATTTGTTCCCACAATTTTTCTTTTGCTTCTTCTCCCTCTAAATTAGGATATATTTTTTTACTCCAAGCATCTGTCGGAATTGACACTACACACCATTGATTTTCATTATTCATAACTTTATTATAATATGGTTTTAATGCACTACTTCTTGCTTTTTGAAATCTTGCTATTTTTTCTGAATCTATATCTTTTAAGATCTCTGGATCTGTTGCATATATGCTTAAAAATGCTGCTCCTTTATTCACGTTTTCATTTAATATATCAGCTTGATATTTAGGATAATTATCAAATAACTCATCATCAGCATATAAATATCTATATTTTCCAGTAACTTCATCTCCCCAATTGACAACTACATCTTTTGCTCCACATTTATATGCTTTTTCTACAACTTTTCTAGTAAAATCATAAGTTTCTACTGGAGCACTCACAACTAAAATTTGTCCTTTTTGTATATTTAACCCTATTTTTATAATTAGTTCTATATACTTTTCTATTTTTTCTTCCATTTCATCTTCTCCCTATTTTGATTATTTTAATTTACAACAGCTATTTATTAATTTTACTCATTTATTGTATGTTTTGTCAATTTTTTTATAATTTCTAAAGCTCTTAATCTAAAAAACTTCCAACAATCTCTTCATAATTATTTATAAAGTAGCTCCAATCTCCTATTTTAAAGATTTCTTCGTGTTCTGCGTCAAAAATATATATGTTTTTTTCTTTAGGATACCATAAAAAATGAAACCAATAATTTTCTAAATCTTTTACTAAAGAAAGATATTTTTTTCTTTTCCAAGTTAGTTCAACAGTATCTTCCAGTTTCCAAAATTCAATATATTTCTTTAAATCAGAAATTGAATTTA
>JAUNAY010000251.1 GCA_030527385.1 Fusobacterium sp.
TGATTTTTTCATTTCTGTAGCATTTATTAACTGAACTTTTCCACGTCTATCTGGATTTCTATCTAGTAATATTGTCATATCACCATCTTTTTTCTTGATTTTTTCAGTTGAATAATTTTTAGGTTTATAATCAGCTACTGCTGCACAAGCTATTGCTATATCCACATCTGAAAACTCTTTTATAGTTGCCTCATACATCTCTTGTGCACTTCTTACTTTAATAAACTTTTTTAATCCCAATGGTTGTGAAAGTTCAGTAGGTCCAGATACTAATATTACCTCTGCTCCTAATTTTGTTGCTGCTGCTGCCAAAGAATATCCCATCTGTCCACTTGAACGATTAGATATATATCTGACTGGGTCTATTGCTTCTTCTGTTCTTCCAGCAGTAATAAGAACTTTTTTTCCTATTAAAATTTTTTCTATTTCCTGCTCTTGAAAATATTCTTCAACAATTTTTACTATCTCTTTTTCATCTTTTAATCTACCTTTAGCATTTGCATTACAAGCCAAAAATCCCTCATCTGAATCTATAAATTTATACCCATATTTTTTTAATTTATCAATATTTTCTTTTAAAATAGGATTATTATACATATTTACATTCATAGCTAAAGCAAAAAAAACAGGTTTTGTAGTTGCTGAAATTACAGTAGACAACATATCATCTGCTATTCCATTTGCTACTTTTCCTATTATGTTATAAGTCGTAGGAGCTACAAGAACTAAATCTGCCCACTCTGCTAAAGATATATGCTCAACCTCAAAATGTGGAGTCTTGTCCCACATATCTACATAGACTCTTTCTTTTGAAAGAGTTTCTAAAGTTAGAGGAGTTATTATTTTAGTAGCATTTTCAGTCATTATAACTTTTACATTATAACCTTTCTTTTTAAGTAAAGATACAATATTAGCAGATTTATAGGCAGCTATCCCACCAGTTACTCCCAGTAGTATATTTTTCATTTTCCTTTTCTCCTTTATAATTTATACTTTCTTAATCTAAATAAGAATTATTTAACTACTCTTTTCTCAAGATAATATTCATCTCTTTTTTCTCTAAACTCTTTTATTTGTTCCTCTGTAAAACCATATTCGAATAAACTATCAAAATCATAATTTTTTATATCGTCCATAAATTCTAAATATTCATCTCCTAAAATATTTATGAATTTTCTGCTTTTACTATATATTTTGCTTATTCTTTCCCCTTTATTTAATTGAGTCACAATATCCCAACTCATTTTTTTATTTAAAAACTCTCCATATCTCTTTTTAGCATCGTCTATATTCTTAACTTTTCCCGAAAACTTTTCCAAAATATCTAAATTTAGATCTTGGAGATATAATATATTATTTTCCTCTAATGTTCTATTTAACTCTTGAAATCTACTTGATGAAAAAAATCTTTCTACCTCTATTTTATAAGTATATTTTTCTTTTGTATTATATGGAATACAATAAGCATTCAAATATTTTTTTAATTTTTGTATCTCTTCCCTATTTTCTTTTAAATTTTTTTCAAATACTTCTAACTGTCTTGGTGTAAATTTATTAAATGATTCTACTTCATTGACAAGATTTGCTATCTCTTTTTCTTTAGACTTTATAATTTCTTCTAATTGCGAAATTTTGTTTAAATAATCTTCATCACTATTTTTCTTAAATATTGATAGTAGTCCCATATTTTCGTTATAACCCTCCCAATATATTTTAATTTATTAAATTATATG
>JAUNAY010000252.1 GCA_030527385.1 Fusobacterium sp.
TTTCTAATGATGTACAACTTGCAGGAGCAATTATTCCCAATGTTTTACCTTTTTCCAATTTTTTTCCTATCATATTATCCTCCAACACCAATACTTTTCAGAATAAAAGGTTGACTAATAAAGTCTTTCAAACCTAAGCCAACCTTTCTATTTTTTATTTAATCATCACATCTATTCAATTATTCCATTTAAAAGTTTTTCCATCTCTGCTCTTAGCTCTTGACGTGTTCCATTCCAATGATTTACAACTATTGCAAAAGCTATTTTCTTTCCACCTTTATCCAAATATCCAGCATAAGATTGTACTCCACTCATACTTCCACTTTTTATTCTTGCATTTTCAGAAAGTGGAGTATTTAATAGAAATTTAGCCACAGTTCCTTCTTTTCCTGCCACTGGTAAAAGTTCAACAAACCCTTTATTTTCTTTTTCCATATATGATAAAACTTGTGTTAAAAACTCTGTTGATAATCTATCTGCACAAGAAAGTCCACTTCCATCATACATCACTAAAGGATTAGTATTAATTCCCTTTGATTTCCAATATTCAACAATGTCTACTCCCTGTAATTTTAAAATTTCAAAAATATGTTCTGCATAGTGATTGTCACTTCTTGTTAATAAAACTTTTAACATCTCTTTTAAAGGTGCTGATTCAGTAGTGGCTAAAAGAGTTCCATCTTTTATTTTTTTATTAGAAGTTCTTGAAGTTTCTACTTTTCCAGATATTTTAATTCCGTCCTGTTTTAAACTATCTTTTAAACATTCACCTAAAACCATAGCTGGATCTGGAATATCAGTTGATATTTCAGCAGTTGAATTTTTAGGCATAACTCCTCTTAAAATTCTATTATTATCAAAAGGAACTCCTCTCACATATATATTTTCTTCTCCTGTTTCTGAAATAGTTACTCCATTATCAAAACTCAAACCTTTTATTTTAGGAACAGTTTTTGTAACAACAACTTTTTTATCATCTGATTTTAAATATAACTTGTATATATTATCAAATACACTTATTCCATTTGTAAGTGGTGCATAATCTGTTCCCATATCTTCCCACAGCCATTTTCCAGATATTCCATCATAACCAAAAATATTATCTAAAACGATTATATCACCTTTTATCTCTTTTATTCCAGCTTTTTTTATTGCCAAACTCCATTCATTTAAAAACTCATCTTGTTTTTTCTCAACTCCATCAGATCCTAAAGTTGGATCTCCTGCTCCTTGAATAAAAATATCTCCATTTAAAACCCCATTATTTGACAGTTTTCCTTGGTAAAATAGCTCTGTTTTTAAAGTAAAATCTTCTCCAAGAACCTCATAAGCTGTGGCTGAAGTTACTATTTTCATTACAGAAGCTGGAATTAATGGAACTCTCCCTCTATAATTAGCTACATTTTCTCCTGTTTTTAAATCCACTGCGTAAAAACTAAAATTTCCATATTTTAATATATCCGTTTCTACAAACTCTCTTACAACTTTTGGTTGTTTTTTCTCTACATCTAAAATTTGTGTGCTACTACAACCATTTAAAATAAAAGCTGCTGCTATTGTTGAGATAATAACTCTTTTTAAATTTAATCTTTTTGTCATAATGATGCAACCTCTCTCTAGTAAATTTTATCCAAAAACGATATTAGAAATCCATACTGCTGTTAATAACCCTGCCACATCTGCCAATAGTCCTGATAGCACTGCGTGTCTTGTTTTTCTTATA
>JAUNAY010000016.1 GCA_030527385.1 Fusobacterium sp.
TTGGCAAGAAAAAGAGTTTAATAAAGAATTAGGAGAGGAATTATATAAAAAATTAGAGAGCAGATTTAGATAAATTTTTGCCCTGCAATGAAAGTCCGATAAAATATTGCATAAAAAATATTTTCATAAATAAAAAACTTATAATAAAAAAACTCTTGATAAATTTAAAAATAAAATATATAATTAACAGACTATATTTTATTGAAAAGGAGAGAGATATATGAAAAAAATAATGATGGGTATGTTACTGCTATCTTCATCAATATTTGCAAAAGACACAATTTTAGTACAAGGAGCAATGGATATTGAGACTGAACATCTAATAAAATCACTTTCAAATCCAACAAAAGAGCAAGTAGGATCTTGGACATTTTGGAAAGGAGAAATAGCAAATAAAACAGTTGTAGTATCAAGAACAGAGATAGGAATTACAAATGCTTCAGCTGCTACAACAATAGGAATTATAAAATATTCACCAGATTTAGTAATTAATCAAGGAACTTCAGGAGGGCACGATCCTAATTTACATACAGGAGATATAGTACTAGCAGATAAGGTTGTCAATATTGGAGCAGTTAGAACAGAGAGAAAAGAGTATGGAATTCCAGCAGATGATAAAGATGGAATTTTCTTTGAAGATGTACAAAGAATAAGAGATTCTAAAGGAAATACAGTTGATTATAATTACTTTACAAGCGACAAAAATATAATGAATACTGCAAAAAATATTGATTATAAAAATGGAAAAGTTGTAGTAGGAACAATAGGAACTGCTGATCAATGGAATAGAGAACTTGAAAGAATTAAATTTATTCACGAAAGATATGGTACTTCTGCAGAAGAAATGGAAACTGTTGCAGCAGCTCAGGTATCTAAAGCATTTAATGTCCCTTTTATGGGAGTTAGAATATTATCAAATACTGATATTCATAATGAGGACTTTAATCCACAAACAGCTATTTGGTGTCAAGAATACACAGTTGATTTAATAAAAAAAATAGATTTGAAAAAATAATTATTTATAAATAACTCCAGTAAAAAATACTGGGGTTATTTTATTGCATTTGATAAAAAATTAAATTATAATTACCTTATAAGTTTAGAAATGTGAAAACTAATTTTTTTATAAAGGGGAGATAAAATGAAGATTTTAGTATTGAATGGACCTAATATAAACTTTTTAGGAATTAGAGAAAAAAATATTTATGGTTCTGAAACTTATGAAGATATGTGCAATTATATTCTAAATAGCTTTGAAAATACAGATGTAGAAATTGATATTTTACAAAGCAATATAGAGGGAGAGTTAATAAATTTCTTACAAAAAGCATATTTTGAAAAGTATGATGGAATAGTTATAAACCCAGGTGCCTATACTCATACTTCAATAGCTCTTTTTGATGCTATAAAAAGTATAGATATTCCAACAGTAGAAGTTCATCT
This sequence comes from Fusobacterium sp., assembly GCA_030527385.1. GTDB lineage: Bacteria > Fusobacteriota > Fusobacteriia > Fusobacteriales > Fusobacteriaceae > Fusobacterium_A. Next base: position 1,444 of record JAUNAY010000016.1, read on the forward strand.
TTCAAATGTTCATCAAAGAGAGGAGTTTAGACATAGATCTTTTACTGCACCTGCTTGTCTTGGACAAATTTGTGGTTTTGGTAAAGAGGGGTATATTTTGGCAATAGAAGGGTTAATCGTTCATATAAACGACAAAAAAAACTTTTAATGAATAAATATAGTAAAAAAAGACAAAAGTGTTATTAAAATATCGTTAAATAACATTTATTTTGACAAAATTTAATAACTATGATATTCTTATAAGTAAAGAGATAAGCTCATATATACCTGTGATATGGTCGGGAGTTTCTACGGTTAACCTTAAATTAACTGCTATGGGTGAAGTAAACATAAGTATAGCTTTTTTGACTTGGAAAACTTTTGCTTTATCAATGGAGATAGAAAATGTGTGAGTGATAAAAGGGAGGATTATACTATGTTATCTTATAAAAGAATTAAGAAAAAAAGAATAACGTGTATTGGTAACATAGTTGATAGAATCAGTGTAAAATTAAAGGTCTAGCTGCGTCCTTGGGATTAGTGTGCTTAGATCTTTTTTATTTTCATATAAAAAATATTAAGGGAGGAATTTTGTGAAAACAGATATTCAAATTGCTCAAGAAGCTAAAATGATGAACATAATGGATATTGCTAAAAAAATTGGACTTGGAGAAGATGATGTTGAACAATATGGTAAGTATAAAGCTAAAGTTGATTTAAAAGTACTTAAAGATCTTGAAGATAAGAAAGATGGGAAATTAATTTTAGTTACAGCTATTACTCCTACTCCAGCTGGAGAGGGAAAATCAACAGTTACTGTTGGACTTACACAAGCTCTTAATAAAATGGGAAAATCATCAATAGCAGCACTTAGAGAACCATCACTAGGACCTGTGTTTGGAATGAAAGGTGGAGCAACTGGTGGAGGATATGCACAAGTTATTCCAATGGAAGATATAAATCTTCATTTTACTGGAGATCTTCACGCTATTGGAGTGGCTCACAACCTTATATCTGCTTGTATAGATAATCATATTAACTCTGGAAATATGTTAGACATTGATATCACTAAAATATCTTGGAAAAGAGTAGTAGATATGAATGATAGAGCTTTAAGAGATGTTGTAATTGGACTTGGAGGAAAAGCAAATGGTATTCCTAGACAAAGTTCTTTCCAAATTACTGTTGCATCAGAAATAATGGCAGCTCTATGTCTAGCTACATCACTAGCAGATCTTAAAGAAAAAATTAAAAATATGGTATTTGGATATGCTAGAGATGGAAGAGCTTTAACAGTAGGAGACTTAAAAATTCAAGGTGCAGTAACAGCTTTACTAAAAGAAGCTATTAAACCTAATCTTGTTCAAACTCTTGAAAATACTCCAGTATTTATTCACGGAGGACCTTTTGCTAATATAGCTCACGGTTGTAACTCAATTTTAGCTACAAAATTAGCTCTTAAACTTTCTGATTATGCTATTACAGAAGCTGGATTTGCTGCTGATTTAGGAGCAGAAAAATTCTTAGACATAAAATGCAGAAAAGGAGGACTTACTCCAAATTGTGTTGTAATAGTTGCGACAGTAAGAGCTTTAAAACATCACGGTGGAGCAAAAGAACTTTCTGAAGAAAACTTAGAGGCTTTAGAAAAAGGAATTGCAAACTTAGATAAACATATTGAAAATATGAAAAAATACAATCTACCAGTAGTAGTAGCTATTAATAGATTTGTAAGTGATACAGAGAAAGAGCTTGAATTTATAGATAAACATTGTAAAGCTCAAGATGTTCCAGTTGCGTTATGTGAAGTTTGGGCAAATGGTGGAGAAGGTGGAATGGCACTTGCTCACGAAGTATTAGCACAACTTGAAAAAGGAACAGATAATTATAAACCATTGTATGATCTTGATCTTTCAATAAAAGAAAAAATTGAAAAGATAGCTAAAGAAATTTATGGTGCTGATGGAGTAGAATTTGTAGGAACAGCTAAGAAAATGTTAAAAACAATAGATGATCTTGGATATGGAAAACTTCCAGTATGTATGTCAAAAACTCAAAAATCAATTTCTGACAATGCAAGTTTACTTGGAAGACCATCAGGATTTACAGTAACTATAAAAGAATTAAGAATTTCTGCTGGAGCTGGATTTATAGTTGCAATGGCTGGAGATATTATTGATATGCCAGGATTGCCTAAAAAACCTGCTGCTGAAACAATAGATATTGATGAAAATGGAAAAATAGACGGATTATTCTAGTATTAAAGCTTAAAATTAGGAAATATTAAAATATATAGTAGGGGGACGCGATGAACTATCGTATTTATGTAGAAAAGAAAAACGGTTTCGACTTAGAAGCTAAAAGACTTGAAAATGAATTAAAAGAGAGTTTTCAAGGAATTAAACTTTCAAAAGTAAGACTATTAAACTGCTATGATGTATTTAACATTGAAGAAGCAGAACTTGCAGAAGCTAAAAAACTTATATTCTCAGAAGTTGTTTCTGATAATGTAACAGATACATTAGAAACAAATGGAGCTAAATATTTTGCTGTTGAATATCTACCAGGGCAATTTGACCAAAGAGCTGATTCAGCAATGCAATGTTTAAATCTAATTTCTGATAAAAATCAAGATGTTGTTGTAACAAGTGGTAAAGTTATTATTCTTGAAGGAGAATTAGCTGATACAGATGTAGAAAAAGTAAAAAAATACTACATTAACCCAGTTGAAATGAGAGAAAAAGATTTAGTTAAACTTGAAATAGAAGAGGGAGAAAAAGCTCAAGATGTTCCAGTGTTTGAAGGATTCATCTCTTGGAATGAAGAAGAATTGAAAAAATTCAGAGAATCTCTTGGACTTGCTATGACTCTTGAAGATGTAAAATTTGTTCAAGAATACTTTAGAGATACTGAAAAAAGAGAACCTACTGAAACTGAAATAAAAGTATTAGATACTTATTGGTCAGATCACTGTAGACATACAACATTTGAAACTAGAATAAAAGATATAGTTTTCCCTAAGAGTGCTTTTGGAGAAACTTTACAAAAAGCTTTTGATGATTATTCTAAAGCAAGAGAATTTGTTCACGGAGAAAGATTAAATAAAAAATACATCTCACTTATGGATATGGCTACTATATGTGGTAAAGAAATGAGAAAAAGTGGAAAACTTGATGATTTAGAAGTATCTGATGAAATCAATGCTTGTTCTGTATATATAGATGTAGATGTAGATGGAAAATTAGAAAAATGGTTATTGATGTTTAAAAATGAAACTCATAACCACCCTACTGAAATTGAACCATTTGGAGGAGCTTCAACTTGTTTAGGAGGAGCTATAAGAGACCCATTATCAGGTAGATCATATGTTTATCAAGCTATAAGAGTTACTGGTTCTGGTAACCCTCTTGAAAAATTAGAAGATACACTTCCTGGAAAACTTCCTCAAAAGAAAATTACAACAGGAGCAGCAAGTGGATATGCTTCTTATGGAAACCAAATTGGACTTACAACTGGACACGTTTGTGAAATCTATCACGATGGATATAAAGCAAAAAGAATGGAAGTTGGAGCAGTTGTTGGAGCAGTTCCAGCTGATTGGGTAAGAAGAGAAAATGCTTCTAAAGGAGATATAGTAATACTTCTAGGAGGTAAAACAGGTAGAGACGGTTGTGGAGGAGCAACTGGATCTTCAAAAGAACATACAGATGATTCTTTAAGACTTTGTGGAGCAGAAGTTCAAAAAGGAAATGCTCCTGAAGAAAGAAAAATTCAAAGATTATTTAGAAATCCAGAAGTTACAAGAATGATTAAAAAATGTAATGACTTTGGTGCTGGAGGAGTATCAGTTGCTATTGGAGAGCTTGCTCCTGGACTAGATATTAACCTTGATGTAGTACCTACTAAATATCTTGGACTAAGTGGAACTGAACTTGCTATTTCTGAATCACAAGAAAGAATGGCAGTTGTAATTGAAGCTAAAGATAAAGATAAATTTATAGAACTTGCTTCTAAAGAAAATCTACTTTCAACAGTTGTAGCAACAGTTACTGATACAAATAGACTTGTTTTAAACTGGAAAGGTAAAAAAATAGTTGATATTTCAAGAGAATTCTTAGATACAAATGGAGTTACTCAAGAAACTACTGTTGAAGTTGCAGATGTAACAGGAGAAAATCCATTACTAACAACTAACTATGCTGGAGAAACATTAAAAGACAAATGGTACAATATGTTATCATCACTAAATGTTGCATCTCAAAAAGGATTAATGGAAATATTTGATGCTACAATTGGAGCTACTACTGTTCTAATGCCATTTGGAGGAAAATATCAAATGACTCCAACAGATGTAAGTGTTCAAAAAATACCTCTATTAAAAGGAGAAACAGATACAGCTTCTGCTATTACTTGGGGATATAACCCAGTACTTTCTTCTTGGTCACAATTCCACGGAGGAGCTTATGCAGTAGTTGAATCATTAGCTAAATTAGTTTCTGTTGGTGGAGATTATAAGAGAGTTAGACTTTCATTCCAAGAATATTTCCAAAAACTTGGACAAAATCCTCTAAATTGGGGAAAACCTTTCTCTGCATTATTAGGAACTATTGAAGCTCAAAGAGGATTTGGAATCCCAGCAATTGGAGGAAAAGACTCTATGAGTGGAACATTTAATGATATTCACGTTCCACCTACATTAATTTCTTTTGCTGTTGCACCAGTAAAAGCAAGTGTTGTAATTTCTCCAGAATTTAAATCTGCTGGACATAAATTATACTTAGTAAAACATCATATGTTAGATAACTATATGCCTAACATTGAAGAATTAAAAGAAAACTTTGATTTTGTTCACGAAAATATAGTAAACGGAACTATCGTTTCTGCAATGACTCTTAAAAATGGAGGTATTGCTGAAGCAGTAAGTAAAATGTCTCTAGGAAATAGAATCGGAGCTAAAATAGTTGATTTAGGAGAAGATCTATTCAAATTAGGATATGGAACATTTGTTGTAGAAACAACTAAAGAACTTTGTGGAAAAAATGTTGAACTTTTAGGAGAAACAATAGCAGAGTACAAAGTTGTTGTTGGAGATAAAGAGATAGATATGACAGAGGGAGAAAAAGTATGGTTAGATAAACTATTCCCAGTATTCCCACACAAAACAATAGAAAAAGTTGAAAATTATATTTGGACACCATACCAAAATAAAGAAATAATAGTTTGTAAAAATAAAATAGCTAAACCAAGAGTTTTAGTGCCTGCATTCCCAGGAACAAACTGTGAGTATGATTCAGCAAGAGTATTTGAAAAAGCTGGAGCTGAAGCAAATATTCTTCCATTTAGAAATATAACTCAAGAGTACATTAATGACTCAATAGAAAAAATGGTTAAAGAAATTAACAACTCACAAATATTAATGTTCCCAGGAGGATTCAGTTCTGGAGACGAACCAGATGGATCAGGTAAATTTATTGCAACTGTACTTACTAACCCTAAGATAGCAGAAGCAATAGCTAAATTCTTAGAAAGAGATGGACTTATCCTTGGAATTTGTAACGGATTCCAAGCCCTTATAAAATCAGGACTTCTACCTTATGGAGAAATTGGAAAAGTAACAGAAAACTCTCCAACACTTACATTCAATAAAATAGGTAGACACGTTTCTCAAATGGTAAAAACAAAAGTTACTTCTAATAAATCACCTTGGCTTGCTGGTGTAGAAGTTGGATCAGAATTTGAAATCGCTGTTTCACACGGAGAAGGAAGATTCTTTGCTAATGATGAAGTAATTAAGAAACTATTTGAAAATGGACAAGTAGCTACTCAATATGTAAACTTCGATGGAGTTCCTACAAATGAATTTAGATTTAACCCTAATGGTTCTACTTGTGCAATTGAAGGTATTACTTCACCAGATGGTAAAGTATTTGGTAAAATGGGACACTCAGAAAGATGTGGAAACAATGTATTTAAAAATATAATTGGAGAAAAAGATCAAAAAATATTTGAAAATGGAGTTAAATACTTTAAATAATTTTTGACAGGTTATTAATAGTTTATTCTGTATAGGAGGAAACTTCTATACAGGGTAAATTATATAAATTTTAATTAATTATTTTAATTTATAAGAATTATGGAGGAGAAATAGTAAATGAAAGTTGCTATAATTTTTGGAAGTAAATCAGATACAGAAAAAATGAGAGGAGCTGCAAACTGTTTAAAAGAATTTGGGATAGAATATTCTGCTCACGTTCTTTCAGCACACAGAGTTCCAGAAAAATTAGAAGAAACATTAGAAATGCTTGAAAATACAGGATATGAAGTAATAATTGCAGGTGCAGGACTTGCTGCTCATCTTCCAGGTGTTATAGCTTCTAAAACTGTACTTCCTGTAATTGGAGTGCCTATTGAAGCTGCTTTTGATGGAATGGACGCATTATTATCAATAGTACAAATGCCAAAATCTATTCCAGTGGCAACAGTAGGAGTAAACAATTCATATAATGCTGGAATGTTAGCAGTACAAATGTTATCTTTAAAATCACCAGAATTAAAAGCAAAACTTTTACAATTTAGAAAAGATATGAAAGCAAAATTTATAGCTGATAATGAAGGTGGAGTAGACTTATAATTTTTTTAAACAATTTAATATTTTAATTTATTATTTATGTAAAATCTTAAAAAGATTTAAGCTGATTTATGTAAGCTTGGGAGAAAAGAGTTTTTAGAAATTGGAGGCGAAATAAATAAAATGATTTGTACTGAAGAAATGTTAGCTAAAGATAAAATGGAAGAAGAGTGTGGAGTATTTGGAATTTATTGTAAAGAAAATAAAGAAGTAGCTCAAATGTGTTACTATGCTATGTACGCTTTACAACATAGAGGACAAGAAAGTGCTGGAATTACAGTTTCTAATGATGGGCAACTTTATAGTTATAAAGGAATGGGGCTTACAGCTGATGTATTTACTCAAGAAACTTTAGATACATTACAAGGAAATGCAGCAATAGCACACGTAAGATACTCATCATTTAAAGATAATAAAATTGAAAATGCACAACCTATTGAAAGTAGATTCAAATTAGGGCAAATAGCAGTTGCTCATAATGGAAACTTAACAAATAGTAAAGTTATAAGAGAATTATTAGAAGATGGAGGAGCTACATTTACATCTACTTCAGATTCAGAAGTAGTTATTAAAATGATAGCTAGAAAAGCTCCTGAAGGATTAGAAGAAGCTATAAAAAATACTGTTTCTGCAATAAAAGGTGCTTATGCCTTTGTAATGCTAGCAGATAAAAAGCTTATAGGAATAAGAGATCCTTATGGAATTAGACCTCTATGTATTGGTACAAATGATGATGGTGATTATTTCTTAGCTTCTGAATCTTGTGCAATAGATGCTATTGGAGGGCGTATTGTAAGAGATGTTGAAGCTGGAGAGATGGTAATCATCGATGATAATGGAATAAAATCTATAAAATTTGCTGAAAATAAAAAATTAGCTCCTTGTTCATTTGAGCATATATATTTTGCTAGACCTGATAGTACAATAGACGGAATTAATGTATATCAAGCTAGAGTTGAAGCTGGGAAATTATTAGCAAAACAATGTAAAGTTGACGCTGATATTGTAATTGGTGTACCAGATTCAGGAGTGCCAGCAGCTATTGGTTATGCTGAAGCAAGTGGAATTCCTTATGCTATGGGACTTATCAAAAATAAATATATAGCTAGAACATTTATAAAACCTGTTCAAAGTTTAAGAGAACAAGCTGTAATGGTTAAGTTAAACCCTTTAAGAGTTCAACTTGAGGGAAAAAGAGTTGTAGTAGTAGATGACTCATTAGTAAGAGGAACTACAAGTAAAATTCTTATAGAAATTATAAGAAGAGCAGGAGCAAAAGAAGTTCACTTTAGATCTGCATCTCCTGCAGTAATGCACCCTTGTTACTATGGAGTAGATATTGCTCATAGAAAAGAGCTTATTGCAGCTAGAATGTCAGTTGAAGAGATAAGACAAGAGATAAATGCAGATACATTAGATTATTTATCACTTGAAAATATGCTAACATCTTTAAAAAGTCACAATTTCTGTGTAGGTTGCTTTAATGGTGTATATCCTATGTGCACACCAGCAGAGGAAGAATAATAATTAAGATAATAAAATAAATAATTAATTAAAAATAAGCATAAATATTTGTATATTATAGAAAAAAATTGTAAAATATAGTTATAGACGTAAACTAAAATAATTTCATTTGGGAGGAAGAAAATGGCAATTTCTTATAAAGAAGCTGGAGTAGATAAAGAAGAAGGATACAGAGCAGTAGAACTAATGAAAAAAGCAGTAGCTAAGACTCAAAACAACAATGTTTTAAATGGACTTGGAAGTTTTGGAGCTATGTATGAATTAGGAAAATATGAAAATCCTGTATTAGTATCAGGAACTGACGGAGTAGGAACAAAACTTGAAGTAGCTCTTACTTCAAAAAAATATGATACAGTTGGTATTGATGCTGTAGCTATGTGTGTAAACGATGTTTTATGTCACGGATCTCAACCAATATTTTTCCTTGACTATTTAGCTTGTGGAAAACTTGATGCAGAAGTAGCAGCTGAATTAGTTTCAGGAGTTGCAGAAGGTTGTTATCAAGCTGGAGCAGCATTAATCGGAGGAGAAACTGCTGAAATGCCTGGATTCTATAAAGTAGGAGATTATGATATAGCTGGTTTCTGTGTTGGAGCAGTTGAAAAATCTAAAATAGTAAACGGAAGTACTACAACTGAGGGAGACATTCTTATAGCTATTCCATCTTCTGGAGTTCACAGCAACGGATTCTCATTAGTAAGAAAAGTTATTACTGACTATACAAAAGAATATAATGGAAAACCTATTAGCGAAACTTTATTAACACCTACAAAAATATATGTTAAAGCTGTAATGTCAGTACTTGAAAAATTCAATGTTAAAGGAATGGCTCATATAACAGGTGGAGGACTTCCAGAAAACTTACCAAGAACAATAAGCGAAGGACATCAACCAGTAGTATTTAAAGATAAAGTAAGAGTACTTGATATCTTCAAATATATCCAAAAAGAGGGTGGAATTGCTGAAGATGAAATGTATGGAACATTCAATATGGGAGTTGGATTTGTACTAGTAGTTGCTCCTGAAGATAAAGATGGAGTTATAGCTGAACTTGCAAAACACGGAGAAGAAGCATACGAAATAGGATATGTTCAAAAGGGAGATAAAGGTTTATGTTTAAGATAGCAGTAATGGTATCAGGTGGAGGAAGTAATCTTCAATCTATAATAGATAACTGTAAAAATGGAGAACTTAACTGCGAAATAGCTTGTGTTATTGGAGATAGACCTTGTTATGGAGTAGAAAGAGCTAGCGAGCAAGGAATCGAAAGCTGTGTAATAGATAGAAAAGTATATAAAAAAGAGCTTTGCAAAGAGATAGACAAAGTACTTTCTACAAAGGGAGTAGAACTTATAGTTTTAGCTGGGTTTCTTTCTATAATTGATGAGGAGTTTGTTAATAAATGGAAGGGTAGAATAATAAATATTCACCCTTCATTACTTCCAAAATTTGGTGGACCTGGAATGTATGGAATCAGAGTTCACGAAGCAGTACTTAAAGCTGGAGAAAAAGAGAGTGGTTGTACAGTTCACTATGTAGATACAGGAGTAGATAGTGGAGAGATAATTTTACAGGTAAAAGTTCCAGTATTAGAGGGAGATACTCCTGAAGTATTACAAAAAAGAGTTCTTGTAGAAGAACATAAACTTTTACCAAATTCAATAGCTAAAATAATATCTGAAAGACAATAAAAGGAGAAAGTTTTTTATGAAAAGAGCATTAATATCAGTTTTTGATAAAAATGGTGTATTAGAGTTTGCTAATTTCTTAGTAAAACACGGAGTAGAAATAATTTCAACTGGTGGAACATATAAACATCTTAAAGAAAATGGAGTACCTGTAATTGAAGTTGCTGAAGTTACAGGAGCACCAGAAATGCTTGATGGAAGAGTAAAAACTCTTCACCCAGTAATTCACGGGGGAATTCTTGCAATAAGAGATAATGCTGAACATATGGCAACAATTAAAGAAAGAGGTATTCAAACTATTGATATGGTAGTAGTAAACTTATACCCATTCTTTAAAAAAGTAAATGAAGATCTTACATTTGAAGAAAAAGTAGAATTTATTGATATTGGTGGACCTACAATGTTAAGATCTGCTGCTAAATCTTTCAAAGACGTAGTAGTTATTAGTGATACTGCCGATTATGAAACAGTTATGAAAGAGATGGAAGCTGGAGAAGTTACTTTTGAAACTAGAAAAAGATTAGCTGGAAAAGTATTTAACTTAACTTCTGCTTATGATGCAGCTATTTCTCAATTCCTATTAGGTGATGAAATGCCTAAATACTTAAATGCTTCTTATGAAAAAGTTATGGATTTAAGATATGGAGAAAACCCACATCAAAAAGCTGCTTATTATGTATCAACTACTGATACTGGAGCAATGAAAGATTTCGAACAATTAAATGGAAAAGAACTTTCATTTAACAATTTAAGAGATATGGACGTAGCTTGGAGAACTGTTTGTGAATTTACAGAACCAGCTTGTTGTGGATTAAAACATTCAACACCTTGTGGAGCTGCAATAGCTGATAACGCATATGATGCTTATGTAAAAGCTTATGAATGTGATCCAGTATCTATTTTTGGAGGAATTGTAGCATTAAATAAAACTGTTGATGAAGCAACTGCTAAAGAAATGGTTAAAATATTCCTTGAAATAGTTATAGCTCCAGATTTTACTCCAGAAGCACTTGAAGTTTTAAAAACTAAGAAAAATTTAAGAGTAATAAAATGTCATCATACTCCACAAGATAAAATAAATATGGTTAAAGTTGATGGTGGACTTCTAGTTCAAGATGAAGACTTAAGTTTCTCAACAAACTATGAAACTGTAACTGAAAATGCACCAACTAAAGAAGAAATGGATAACTTAATTTTTGGTATGAAAATAGTAAAACACGTTAAATCAAATGCAATAGTAGTTGTAAAAGATAAAATGGCAGTTGGAATTGGAAATGGTGAAACAAATAGAATATGGCCAACTGAACAAGCTATTCAAAGAGCTGGAAAAAGAATAGAAGGAGCAATTCTTGCTTCTGATGCATTTTTCCCATTCAGAGACGTAGTTGATACTTGTGCTAAGGCTGGAATTAAAGCTATAATTCAACCAGGTGGATCTATAAGAGATAAAGAATCAATAGAAGCTTGTAATGAACACGGAATAGCAATGGTATTTACAGGAATGAGACATTTCAAACACTAATATTAAATAAAGGGGAGAAATTAAATATGAAAATATTGGTAGTTGGTAGTGGTGGAAGAGAACATACTATCTGCTGGAAAGTGAGCCAAAACGAAAAGGTAGAAAAAGTATTTTGTGCACCTGGAAATGGTGGAACAGCAATGCTTCCAAAGGGAGAAAATGTAAATGTAAAAGGAATAGATGAACTTTTAGAATTTGCATTAAAAGAAAAAATAGATTTAACTATTGTTGGAAGTGAAGAACTTTTAGTAGACGGTATAGTTGATAGATTCCAAGAAAAAGGACTAAAAATATTTGGACCAGATCAAAAAGCTGCTTTACTTGAAGGATCAAAAGCATATGCTAAAGACTTTATGAAAAAATATGGAGTTAAAACAGCTGCTTATGAAGTATTTACTGAAGTTGAAAAAGCAAAAGAGTATATCAAAACTTGTGAATTTCCATTGGTTGTAAAAGCTAGTGGACTTGCAGCAGGAAAAGGTGTTCTAATTTGCCAAAACTTAGAAGAAGCTTTGAAAGCTGTTGATGAAATTATGGTAGATAAAGTATTTAGTTCTGCTGGAGAAAAAATAGTTGTTGAAGAGTTCCTAGATGGAGTTGAAGCTTCTATATTATCAGTGACAGATTCTAAAGTAATATTACCATTTATTTCTGCAAAAGATCATAAAAAAATTGGAGAGAAAGAAACTGGACTTAATACAGGAGGAATGGGAACAATAGCTCCTAACCCTTATGTAACTAAAGAAGTTTATGATGCTTTTATAAATGAAATTATGAATCCAACATTAGAAGGTATAAAAGCAGAAGGAATGAACTTTGCGGGAGTTATTTTCTTTGGACTTATGATTACAAATAAAGGAGTTTACCTTCTTGAGTACAATATGAGAATGGGTGATCCTGAAACTCAAGTAGTATTACCTCTTCTTGAATCTGACTTTATTGAGCTACTTGAAAGTGGTTTAAAAGGTGATTTAGCTAATGCAGATGTTAAATGGAGCAATAAATCAGCTTGTTGTGTAGTTTTAGCATCAGGAGGATACCCAGAAGCATATAATAAAGGTTATGCAATTACAGGTATAGATAAAGTAGAAAATATGGTATTTGTAGCTGGAGCTAAGCTTGAAAACGGAGAACTTTTAACAAATGGTGGAAGAGTTCTTAATGTTGTAGCAATTGGAGATAATCTTGAAGATGCTAGAGCTAAGGCTTATGCAGATGCTGAAAAAATAGATTTTACAGGTAAATATTGTAGAAAAGATATAGGAGTACTATACAGATAGTTAAGAAGCTGTTGTAGCAATGCAACAGCTTTTTTCTTTTATGAAAATTTCGGCTCTTTGTCAAATAGTGTTGGTAAAAAAACAAATAAATTTTCAAG
>JAUNAY010000253.1 GCA_030527385.1 Fusobacterium sp.
GTTCAAAATATATAAAATTATTATTTTATATGTATAAAAAATAAATTTTATTATTATTTACTGTCCTTTTTTTAAAATATTTAGTATAATATTATCATAAAAAAGAGCAAAATAAAGTATAAAACATCAAAAAATATTTTAATTTAGGGGGAAATCTATGAGAAAAATATTTGAACGATTTTTTTCCGTAAAATATATGTTAAAAAAGAGTGAGATCTTAGGAACTTTACCTCCAGATAGGGAAGTTTATAGCAATTCTTTCAATATGTCGTGGCCTTGTGCATTTGAAGCTGTATTGGTAAGTTTAGTAGGATCAATAGATATAATGATGGTCGGAGGTTTAGGTGCTGAAGCTATAGCAGCAGTTGGATTGACAAATCAACCAAAATTTGTGTTATTAGCTATGATCTTTTCTTTAAATGTTGGAGTTACAGCTATTGTTGCAAGAAGAAAGGGAGCAGAGGATTTTAAAGGAGCTAATAGCTGTTTAAAACAATCTATTGTTTTATCATTTGTAATATCTTTAATTATGGCAATTTCAGGATATATCTATGCTCACGAAATAATGATTTTTGCAGGAGCAGGAGCTGATGTAATAAATGATTCAGTGGCATATTACAAAATTTTAATGATAAGTATAGTTTTTACATCTCTTAGTTTGACTATAAATGCAGCTCAAAGAGGAGTAGGAAATACAAAAATTTCTATGAGAACAAATGTTGTAGCTAATATAGTGAACCTAATTTTCAATTACTTTTTAATCAACGGTATTTGGATATTTCCTAGATTGGAAGTAAAAGGAGCAGCAATAGCAACAACAATAGGTAGTATTGTTGGTTTTTTGATGTCAGTTTTTTCAATATATTATAATACAAGAATATTAGATATAAGAGGTAAGGGAAGTTGGAAATTTGATAAAACTACAATGAAAGCATTTTTTAGTATTAGTGGAAGTGCTGTTGTTGAACAGGTGTTTATGAGAATAGGTTTTTTCTCTTTTGCTATAATAGTTGCAGCATTGGGAACTATTGCTTTTGCGACACATCAAATTTGTATGAATGTTATTAATTTATCATTTTGTTTTGGAGATGGACTTAGTGCTGCTGCTGCCTCTCTTGTAGGGCAAAATTTAGGAGCTAAACGTCCAGATAAGGCTAAGATATATGGAAAAACTGGGCAGAGAATGGCATTTGTTATATCAACTGTTTTATTTGTACTTTTTATAGTGGCTCGTAAAGAGATTATAATGCTTTTTAACAGTGAAGAGCATATAGTTTCTCTAGGTGGAATGATTATGATTATAATTGCATTTACTACCCACGCTCAAACTTCTCAAACTGTATATAATGGTTGTCTGCGTGGGGCAGGAGATACAAAGTTTGTAGCCTTAATATCTTTTATAAGTATAGCTTTGATAAGACCTGCTCTTGCTTGGTTGTTATGTTTTCCAGCAAATTTAGGACTTAAAGGAGCGTGGATAGCATTATTTGCCGATCAAACAATGAGATATATTTTAGGTAAAAAACGTTTTGATAGTGGAAAATGGACAAAAATTAAAATCTAGGAGGAAAGAAATTTGAAATTAATAGTATCAGATTTAGATGGAACTTTATTGAATGAAAAAAAAGAAATTACGGAAAGAACTAAAAATATTTTAAGAGAAGCATATGCTAATGGGATAGATTTTGCTATCGCTTCTGGAAGAAGTCAACAC
>JAUNAY010000254.1 GCA_030527385.1 Fusobacterium sp.
TAAGATTGAAGCTATAAAAAAAGATTGTAGTAGCTGGATATGTAAAATTATATATGAAAAAAATTTGACAATAGATAAAATATTTAGATTATTTTCTAAGGAGTATTCTGATCAATATGAATTAGCATTTGTCTTAAAAACAGAAAAAGCTGAACAATTAACTACAACAATTTTAGATATTTTAAAATTAAGAGGAAGAAATTCTGATCTCTTTAATCAAGGATTTGAAACAAGTCCAGAAGAGTTAAAAGATATTATAAGATTTATAGGAACAAAGATTGAAACTTTTATAGAAATAACAAATGAATAGCCAAAAATAAGAGGGAGCAAAACTCCCTCTAAATTTTTATTTATTATGACTTTCTAAAATTCTAGCAAAAGCTTCTACACCTTTTAAAAGAACTTTTTCATCAAAATTAAAGTGGCAACTGTGAAGAGGGTGGATATAACCTTTTTCTTCATTTTTAGTTCCTAAAAGCATAAAAATTCCTGGAACTTCTTTTTGATAGTATGCAAAATCTTCTGATATAGTAAGAGCTTCGTGTTCTTCATAGTTCATCTCTTTCATAGTTTCAACAAATTTTTTATAAAGCTCTTTATCATTTATAACAGGAGGATATACAATATCTATTTTTTCATCAATTTTTACTCTATAAGCAAGTTCAATTCCTCTATGAATCTCTTTAACTCTATTGATAATAAATTCAGTATTTTCTTCTTTAAAAGTTCTTATAGTTCCCCAAAAATTAATTTTATCAGCTATTATATTTTGAGCAGTTCCACCACAGAATTTACCAATAGTTACAACCCCAGGGTCAAAAGGAGAAAGGTTTCTTGAAATAATTGTTTGATACCCATCAACAACTTTAGTAAATGCCATTAGAGGATCAATAGTTTTGTGTGGCATAGCTCCATGTCCACTTTTACCAGTAATAGAAGCTGTAATTAGAGAAGCTTGAGCAAAAAATGCTCCCTCTTTACTTGCAATAGTACCCTCTGGCAATTCAGGGAAAAGGTGCATTCCATATATAGATTTAACATTATATTTTTTTAATAGCCCAGTTTCAACAATATCTTTTGCTCTGCCTGGAGATTCTTCGGCAGGTTGAAAGATAAGAAGAACACTTTTTTCAAGTGGTTGTATAGTTGTAAGATATTTAGCAAAGGCAAGAAGAGTTGTCATATGTCCATCGTGCCCACAAGCGTGCATTTTTCCAATGTGAGTTGATTCAAAATCTATACCTGTTTCTTCTTTTACATCTAAAGCATCAATATCACTTCTAAAAGCTATACAGTTTTCTTTGTCCTTTCCTTCTAAATAAACATATAATCCAGTTTCAACAATATCTTGAGGATTAAGTCCTATTGAGATAAGGTAATTTTTAAGATACTCTTTTGTTTTAAATTCTTGAAGAGCAGTTTCAGGTATTTGATGAAGAGCTCTTCTATTTTTAATGATGTCATCTAGTAAAAAATTTAACTCCATTTTCATTCCCCCATAATCAATTTAATACCTAATTATTATCTTAACATAAAAGAGGAGTTTTTTTAACTCATAAAAATATTTTTTACATAATTGATAGGAGTTATGGTAAAATTAAATTAGAATTAATATTAATATGAAAAGAGGCGAAAAAGATGTTAGCACAATATATGGCAGTAGATGATAAAACTTTAAAAAATATGTTAAATTTAGATGT
>JAUNAY010000255.1 GCA_030527385.1 Fusobacterium sp.
TGTACTTACTTGTCAGAGGCTAATATAAATATTTTAGACATTTCTCAAACTATCGTTAATGGATATTTTAATATGATGATGATAGTTGATATTACAAACGTATCAAAATCTATGGAAATTGTAGATGATGAAATTAAAGAATTGGGAAAAGATTTAGGAGTTATCATTTCAATGCAACACGAAGATATCTTTAGATCTATGCACCGTATCTAATTATCATTAAGGAGTAAAAGAGGAGGAAAATTATAATGATTTCTAGAGTGGAAATTCAAGAAACTAATAGAATGATTGCTGAAGAAAATCTAGATGTGCGTACAATAACTATGGGTATTAGTTTAATAGATTGTGCTGATCCAGATGTAGACAAGTTTAATGAAAAAATATATAAAAAGATAACTACTTATGCTAAAGATTTAGTAAAAGTTGGAGATGAAATTGCAAAACAATTTGGAATACCAGTTGTAAATAAAAGAATATCTGTAACTCCAATAGCAATAGCAGCAGCAGGTTGCAAAACAGATTCTTATGTAAGTATAGCTAAAACTTTAGATAAAGCAGCAGAAGCTTGTGGAGTTAATTTTATAGGAGGTTTTTCTGCTCTTGTACATAAAGGTTGTACTCCTTCTGATAGAATTCTTATAGATTCTATACCTGAAGCATTAGCAGTAACTGAAAGAGTTTGTTCATCAGTAAATATTGGAACATCAAGAAATGGACTAAATATGAATGCTGTTAAAAGAATGGGAGAAATAATAAAAGAAGCAGCAGAACTTACAAAGGATAGAGACAGTATAGGTTGTGCTAAATTTGTAGTATTTTGTAATGCTGTTGAGGATAACCCATTTATGGCTGGAGCTTTTCACGGAGTTGGAGAAGCTGACTGTGTAATTAACGTTGGAGTTAGTGGACCTGGAGTTGTAAAAAAAGCTCTTGAAGAAGCAAGAGAAGCAGATTTTGAAACTCTTTGTGAAGTTGTTAAGAAAACAGCATTTAAAATAACAAGAGTTGGACAATTAGTAGCTCAAGAAGCTTCAAAAAGATTAAATGTTCCTTTTGGAATAATTGACTTATCATTAGCACCTACTCCAGCTATTGGAGATAGTATAGCAGAAATATTCCAAGAAATGGGATTAGAACAAGCTGGAGCACCAGGAACAACAGCTGCACTTGCTATTCTTAATGACAACGTTAAAAAAGGTGGAGTTATGGCATCATCATACGTTGGAGGACTAAGTGGAGCATTTATTCCAGTAAGTGAAGATCACGCTATGATAAAAGCAGCAGAGTTAGGAGCACTTACATTAGAAAAACTTGAAGCTATGACTTGTGTATGTTCAGTAGGACTTGATATGATTGCTATCCCTGGAGATACATCAGCAGCAACAATTTCTGGAATTATAGCAGACGAAGCAGCAATAGGAATGGTTAATAATAAAACAACAGCTGCAAGACTTATACCTGTAATTGGAAAAACAGTAGGAGATCAAGTTGAATTTGGAGGACTTTTAGGATACGCACCTATTATGCCTGTTAATAAATTTAGTTGTGAAAAATTTGTTAACAGAGGAGGAAGAGTTCCTGCTCCTATCCATAGTTTTAAAAACTAATACTATTTGTTTAACTGGAATAATTGGTAAATTGACTGATTATTCCAGTTTTTTTATTTGTCTAAAGTATTTTAGAAATAAAAAAA
>JAUNAY010000017.1 GCA_030527385.1 Fusobacterium sp.
CTATTAGATAATTTTTCTTTTTATTGTGATCTAAATCTTTTAGTTCTTTTTTATTTTCGCTTTTCTTTAAATTAAAATCATTTTTCCCTTTTAATATTTGATAATCTACTCCATTTACAGATATTAAAATTTGTTTAAAACTTTCTAAAATATTTTCTATTTTTAACATAGCAGAGGAAAAACATATATTTTCGTGATAGGCTTTTTTATCTTTAAATTCTTCGAATTGAATAAAAATTTCATCTTTTATACGTACTGGTTTTAAATTTACTTTTGAATATTCTTGATTTTTATCTACTGGACTTGATGCAATAGCCTTTATAAAAATATTTTTCTCTATACTATCTTTAAAAATATTTTCTATATATTCCTTATTTACTTTCATAACTGACCTCTCTTAATTTTTTATTATATATAAATAGTATCATAGCTAAGATAATATGTCTATTATTTATAGATTGACAAAAGAAATAAACTATGTTATATATTTAATATAGGGTATAGGGGTATAATCTATAAAATAGAGGAGGAAAATTTATGAATATAAAAGAATATGACGTTTTAAATCTAGGGTGTGCTGGCTGTGCTGCCAAAATTCAATATGAGGGAAGCTTAATTAAGGGAGTTTTAAATAGCAATTTAGACCTTCAAAAGAAAAAGATGTTTCTTGAAGTTGAAGATGAATTTGATGAAAAAAGTTTTTTAGATACAATCAACAAAATTGCCAATAGATTAGAACCAGGAACTAAAATTTTAATTCCTGAAGCTATTGAAGAAGAGAAACGTGCTGAAAAAAGAGCTTTAGAACTAGCTGAAGAGGAAAAAAGAGAAAAAAAGGAAAAACTATTACTTTTTATTGGAGGAGCATTATTTATAATATCTACTCTTTTTAGAAATATACCAAATATAAAAATAATTCTTTCTATTCTTGCATATTTAATTCTTGGAGGAGATGTTGTTATAAAATCTTTCAAAAATATCACTAAAGGAAATTTTTTGGACGAAAACTTTTTAATGACAATAGCTACTTTTGGAGCTTTCTATCTTGGTGAAACTACAGAAGCAGTAGGAGTTATGCTTTTTTATAAAATAGGTGAATATTTTCAAGAATCTGCTGTTAAAAATTCAAGAAAATCAATTGAAAAACTTATGGATATAAAACCAGAATTTGCTAATATAAGAAATAAAAATAATGAGATTATCCAAATTTCACCTAAAAAATTAAAAATTGGAGATACTATAATTGTAAAAGCTGGAGAAAAAGTTCCAGTAGATGGAGTTGTTACTAAAGGAGAAAGTAGTTTAAATACCTCTGCTCTTACTGGAGAATCTTTGCCAATCGATGTAAATATTGGAAGCGAAATTTTAAGTGGAAGCTTAAACGGAACTGGAGTTTTAGAAATAAAAGTAACTAAACTTTTTTCCGATTCAACTGTTAGTAAAATTATTGAAATGGTTGAAAATGCTAGTAATAAAAAAGCTGAATCAGAAAAATTTATCACAAAGTTTGCTAGATATTACACTCCAATAGTTGTTTTGGCAGCTATTATAGTTGGAATTATTCTTCCTCTATTTTTAGGAGAGTTTAAACTTTGGTTTGGAAGAGCATTGATATTTTTAGTTATTTCTTGTCCTTGTGCTCTTGTACTTTCTGTGCCATTAACTTTCTTTAGTAGTATTGGAAATGCTTCAAAAAAAGGAATTTTAATTAAAGGTGGAAACTACTTAGAAACTCTAACTTCCATCAATGCAGTTGTATTTGATAAAACTGGAACTTTAACTAAAGGAAAATTTAAGGTGGATAAATTAGAAGCTCTTAATTGTAGTGAAGAGGAGCTTTTAAAAACTGCTAAAATTGGAGAATTTTACTCTAATCACCCAATAGGAAAAGCTATTTTAAACTACTCATCTTTAGAAATAGAAGAAGATTATATCGAGGGATATAAAGAAATTTCAGGATTAGGAGTTCTTTCATATTACGAGGGTAAAATTATCCTTATTGGAAATTATAAGATGATGAAAGAGTATAATATTGATGCAAAAGAAAAAGAGTATGCTGGCACTGTACTATATATCGCTGAAGATGATAAATTTTTAGGATATATCTATATTTCAGATGAAATTAAAGAGGATTCTTTAAACACTATCCAAACTCTTAAAAAATTAGGCATTAAAAGTTATATCTTAACTGGTGACAGCAAAGTTATTGGAGAAGTTGTTGGAGAAAAATTAACAATAGAAAAAGAAAATATTTTTACTCAACTGTTACCTCAAGATAAAGTAGAAAAATTTGAAGAGATAAAAAATAGAAATAATGATAAAACTGCTTTTGTTGGTGATGGTGTAAATGACGCTCCTGTGCTTTCTCTAGCCGATATTGGTATTGCAATGGGAGGAGTTGGAAGTGACATAGCTATTGAAGCTGCTGATATTGTTTTAATGAAAGATGAACCATCTAAAATCATTGAACTTTTAGATATTGCCAAACAAAATAAAAAGGTTGTTATTCAAAATATAACTTTTGCTCTTGGAATTAAAATTATTGTAATGATTTTAGGTATTTTAGGAGTTGCAAATATGTGGTTAGCTATCTTTTCTGATGTTGGTGTATCTCTTTTGGCTGTTCTTAATGCTTCTATTGGAACTAAAAGAAAATAATAAAAATTCCCCTTTCTAAGAAAGGGGATATTTTTATTTATTATACTCCTCTAAAGCTCTTCTTAAAACAATCATAGCATTTTCTATATCATCTACATTTGTACAAAAAGAGAATCTCACCTCTTGTTCTCCTTTTCCCTCTGTTTGATAAAATCCTGGACCTGGAGCTATTAATAAAGTTTTTCCTTCATAGGAATAGTCTGTTAAAAGCCATTTTGCAAATTTTTCAGCATTATCTACTGGAAGTTTCGCAAAGATATAAAAAGCTCCTTCTGGTTTTGAACAAACCACACCTGGTATTCTTGTTAAATATCCATATAAAAGATCTCTTCTACTTTTATATTTCAACTTTACATCTTCTATGTAGTTTTCCATAGTATTTATTAAATTTGCTGCTGCGTGTTGTTCTATTGTTGATACACATAATCTAGCTTGACAAAATTTTAAGATATAGTTCATAAGCTGATGATTTTTACTAGCTATTAAACCTATTCTTGCTCCACAAGCACTATAATGTTTTGAAATACTATCAACTAATACAACTCTATCTTTTAATTCTTTAAAGTTCATAATAGATGTATAGGGAATATCATCATAAACAAATTGTCTATATACCTCATCAGCTATAATATATAGATCATATTTTATAGCAAGTTCTCCTATCATCTTTATCTCTTCAGCAGTATAAACTGTTCCTGTCGGATTTACTGGATTTGAAAACATAATAGCCTTTGTTTTAGGTGTTATTAAGCTTTCAAGTTCCTCTTTTGTTGGAAGATGAAAATTATTTTCTATACAAGTTGGTATAGGTTTCACTCTTGCTCCTGAAAATATAGAAAAACTTGAATAATTTGAGTAAAAAGGTTCTGGAACTAATACCTCATCTCCCTCATTACAGATACACATCAATGTAAAAAGAATAGCTTCACTTCCACCTTGTGTTATTAAAATATCCTCTTTTTCCAATTCTATTCCACTCATCTTATAACTTTTTACAAAGCTATCTATCAGTTGTGGAATTCCTCTTGAATCTGAATATGTTACTATTTTTTCTTTATAACTATGTAAGCCCTCAAAAAAAGAATCTGGAGTTACTATATTAGGTTGTCCTATATTTAGTTTATATACTTTAATTCCTTTTTTTGTGGCTTCATCTGCAAGAGGAATCAACTTTCTTATTGGTGAAAAATTCATTTCTAATGCTCTATTTGATATTTTCATATCTATCCCCCTCTATTATTTGGCATTTTGTTAATTTACTCTTAAATTTTAAATAAAATAGATTAACAGGAGTATTATATCACATTTTTTATAAAAAAATTAGGCAATTCCTTCTAATTCATCAATAAAAATAAGAATTCATTGCCTATTTAATAATTTTTACTTATCTATCTTTTTTAAAAATACCATTTAATATAAGAGCTAATGCTCCATCTCCTACTACATTACAAGCAGTTCCAAAACTGTCTTGAAGTGCAAAAATTGTAAGCATCAATCCAGTTCCCTCTTCTTTGAATCCAATAACTGAAATTATTATTCCAAGTGATGCCATAACTGTTCCCCCTGGCACTCCTGGAGCTCCTACAGCAAATATTCCAAGCAAGATAATAAATAATATCATTGTTCCTAATGATGGGACATTTCCATATAAAATTTTAGAAACTGTCATAACAAAGAAAACCTCTGTTAACACCGATCCACATAGATGAATTGTTGATCCCAATGGTATAGCAAAATCTGCAATATCTTCATCTAATGCTCCAGATTTTTTAGCACAACTTAAAGCCATCGGAAGAGTTGCTGCTGAAGACATTGTTCCTACTGCTGTAAGATATGCAGGTCCATAGCTTTTTAATAACTTAAACGGATTCTTTCCAGAAACAATTCCACCTATTGTATATAAAACAGTTAACCATACAAAGTGTCCTACTAAAACTATAATAATAACTTTTAAAAATACTGGAAATTGTTTTATAATTTCACCTTCATATGCTAATGTTGTAAATGTAGAAGCTATAAAAAACGGTAATATTGGAATTATAATCTTATAAACTATCTTTAACATTATATTATTTAGTTCATCTAATAATTTTTCAAATGTTTTTGATTCTGTCCAAACTACTGCTAATCCTAAAAACAATGCTAAAACTAAAGCTGTCATTACTGAAAAAACAGGTGGTATCTCAACTTTAAATATAAGTTTAGGAATTACATTTTTTGCTATTTCTGAATTTGCAACTATATTCAATTTAGGAATAATAGCATATCCAGCAACCATAGATAAAAACGCAGCACCTATTGAAGAAAAATATGCCATTACCAACATTGTTCCCAACATCTTACTTGCATTGGCTTTCATCTTTGTAATTGCAGGAGCAATAAATCCTAAAATTATAAGTGGAATTGTAAAGTTTATTATCTGTCCCAATATAAATTTTATAGTATTTATTACACCAATTACACTTTCTGCATTTTTACTAGTTATTGAAATAAACCCTAACTTTTTAACATCTAAAAAATATCCTACAATTAATCCTATAAATACACCTAAAAGTAACTTAAAAATCAAACTTTCTCTTATTTTTGCCATATAATTTCCTCTCTCTTATTTCTTATTTTTTTAGTCAACAATATATATTATATAGCATATTTATTTTATTAAATCAATTTTATTTTTAATTTTTTATAAAAAAAGAGAAGACAATCTCTTTTTTTCAGTTCATCTTCTCTCTTTAATTCTAATAATTATCTCTTATATTTTATAAATTTAGAAATTTGTATTACAAGTGTAGGTACAAATGCAAGTCCATATATCGTAAATAGTTCTTTTGTTGATAATGGAACTACTTGGAATATAGTATGGAATGCTGGTATAATCAATATTGCATTTAATAAAACAAAACCTATAACAAAAGCTATTATAGAGAATTTATTTGAAAATACACCAAGTCCAAATACAGACGCCCCACCTCTACAATTAAATCCGTGGAACAATCTTGCTAAACATAACACACTAAATGCTATTGTACTTGCTTTTAATGTGTTACCATCTCTATACCCAATATAGAATCCAATCATAACAAATAAAGCTATCAATATTCCTTCAAGTAAAATTTTTCCTGAAAGCTCTTTAGTTAAAATTGGCTCTTTAGGATTACGTGGTTTTTCTGTTAATACATCTCCGTGCGATGGTTCCATTCCTATTGCTATTGCTGGTAAACTGTCTGTCAATAAATTAATAAACAATAGATGAACTGGAGCAAAAATTACTGGAAGCCCTGCTAATGAAGAGTATAATACTGCTAAAATTCCAGCTGTATTTCCAGACAATAAAAATCTTATTGAATTTTTTATATTAGCATAGATATTTCTTCCTGTTGTTACTGCTTTTACAATAGTTGAGAAGTTATCATCTGTAAGTATCATAGAAGCTGCATCTTTTGAAACTTCTGTACCTGTAATTCCCATAGCTATTCCAATATCTGCTCTTTTTAAAGCTGGAGCATCGTTTACTCCATCTCCTGTCATAGCACATATCTTACCTAATCTTTGCCAAGCTGTTACTATTCTTATTTTATGTTCTGGAGACACTCTTGCATATACAGAGGTAGAAGCAACTTTTTCTAATAGTTCATCATCAGATAACTTTTCAACATCTACTCCCTCCATCACATTGTCACCATCTTTATAAATTCTAATCTCTTTTGCTATTGCAGTAGCTGTTATTTTATGATCTCCTGTTATCATAACTGGTTTAATTCCAGCTGTTAAACATTTTGCTACTGCTTCTTTTGATTCCTCTCTTGGAGGATCTATCATAGCTGTCAATCCAATAAATATAAAGTTATTTTCATCATCTTTTGTTATCTCTTTTTCATTTTCTAATATTTGATAAGCAAAAGTTAAAACTCTAAGCCCAGTTTGAGCAAACTCCATATTTACTTTTTCTATATTTTTAATATCTTCTGAAGTTATATCTCTTACTTCTCCATCAATTAATATTTGTTTAGTTCTTGGTAAAACAGAATCTAAAGCTCCTTTAGTAAACATCAATACTTTTCCATCTATATTGTGAACTGTACTCATAAGTTTTCTATCTGAGTCAAATGGAATTTCTGAAATACGTGGATAGCTATTTTTTAGCTCTTTTCCAGATAAGTTATAATGAATTTCTGAAAGATTTACTAAAGCTATCTCTGTTGGATCTCCTATCTCACTAGTTGCATCATTACATAGTATAGCTTCTTTTAATAATAGATTTTCTCCAACTTCATTGGCGTCTAATTCTTTTTCATTAAATACTTTATTGTTAATATAAACTTTTTTTACAGTCATCTTATTTTGTGTCAATGTTCCTGTTTTATCTGAACATATTACTGACACACAACCCAATGACTCAACTGATTTTAAATTTTTAATTATAGCATTTTCTTTTGATAGTTTTTGAGTTCCAATAGCTAATACTATTGTTACTATTGAACTTAATGCTTCAGGAATAGCTGCAACAGCTAAAGCCACTGCAAACATTAAAGAATCAAGGATTTTTACCCCGTGTAAAATATTTATTCCAAACACAAGAATACAAAGAATGATTATTCCTATTGATAATTTTTTACCAAAGTTATCTAATGAAACTTGTAACGGAGTTTGTTTCTCTTTTGTTGCTTCCAATAAACTTGCTATCTTTCCAAGTTCTGTATTCATTCCAGTAGTTGTTACTAAAACTACTCCTCTACCATAGCTAACTAAGCTTCCAGAGAACACCATATTTTTTTGATCTCCAAGAGCTAGTTCCTCTTTATCAATCACAGAACTAATTTTCTCTACTCCCTCAGATTCACCAGTCAACGAACTTTCATTTACTAAAAGTGAAAAACTTTCAATAACTCTTCCATCTGCTGGCACTACATCTCCAGCTTCTATAAATATAATATCTCCTGGAACTAGATATTTAGATAAAACTTCTACTTTTTCTCCATCTCTTAAAACTTTAGATTTTGGAGCAGATAAGCTCTTTAAACTGCTTATAGATTCCTCTGCTTTTAAATGTTGAACTGTTCCTAATATTGCATTGATAACTATTACAACTATAATTACAGCTGCACTCTCTACATTTCCTGAAATAATTGAGATTATTGATGCAATTATCAAAATTATTACTAAAAAATCTTTAAATTGAGATAAAAAAACTTGCATAGTACTAAGTTTTTTCTCTTCATTTAATTGATTATAACCATATTTTTCAATGGCTATCTCTACTTCCCCAGTTGTAAGCCCCGTTTCTTTACTACTTAATTTGTTTAATATCTCCTCTTTCGTCAGAGCAAAATAATTTTTCATAAAACCTCCTAATATATATTTATTATTAAAATTATTCAAAACTTTTTTAATTTTCTTTTATTTTTAGATAAAAAAAAGACTTCCGATATAGAGAATATAAAAACTCTATATCAAAAGTCTTGTTACCATCTAGGTATATAGTACCAGAGAGCCCGTGGCTTCGTGATGTTGATACTATAATTTTCAACTACTCCCCTTTAATATATTTGATATAATATATTAAATTATAAATTTTGTCAATAAAATTTTTTAAATCTTATCTTCCCCAAGTATCTGTATTCTTATTCCAAGATGAAGCGATTTCTGCTTCTTCTTCTGTAAGATATTTTTCTTCTCTAGCTAATTCTAATAAAGCTGTGAAGTTTGATAATGATTCCCAAGGGATATTATTTGCTGCAAAGTTTTTAAATGCTTTTTCAAATTCATAAGAGAATATTGAAATAACTTCTACTGATGCAGCCCCTTCATTTCTAGCAGCTTCTACTGCTTTTATTGAGCTTCCTCCAGTTGAAATAAGATCTTCTATTACAATTACTCTTTTACCTGTAAAATCTGCTCCTTCTATTTGTCTTCCAGCACCGTGATCTTTCTTTTCTCCTCTGATATAACTCATTGGTTTATTCATTTCAGCAGCTATAAATGCAGCCCAAGGAATTCCAGCTGTAGCTGTTCCTGCCACTACATCAAATTCTTTTTCAGAAAGTTTTTCTACAAAAGCATCTACAACTACTTTTCTTTCTGCTGGGTATCCTATCATTTTTCTGTTGTCACAATAGATTGGACTTTTTATTCCTGATACAAATGTAAATGGTTCTTTTACGTTTAATTTAACTGCTCCTGTTCCTAATAATGATTTTGCGATATCTTTTGCTCTACTCATAATATTTTACTTCCCTCCCGTGTATTCCATTAAAATTACCTTTATTATATACTACCTCTCCTCTTAAGATAGTTGTAAGCACTCTTCCACCTCTTGTACAATTTTCATAAGGTGTCCAATTAGCTTTTGTTATTACCTTATCATCTTTTATTGGAGAATTATCATTTATATCAATTATAACCAAATCTCCATCATATCCAACTGCTATATCCCCTTTATTTTTTATTCCAAAGATTTTAGCAGGATTTTTACACATAACTTCTATCAATCTTTCAAAAGTTATTCTATTTTCTTTTACTCCATTTAACATCATTTCTAGTGAATTTTCTACACTTGGAACTCCATAAGTAAGTTTAGCAAGTTTTTCTTCTATTAAATGTGGAGCGTGATCTGTTCCAATACTATCTAATGTTCCATCTGCTAAGGCTTGCCAAAGAGCTTCATTATCAGATTTTTCTTTTAATTCTGGTTTCATTCTTAAAAGCATTTTGCTTCTTTCAGTTTTATTTACATCATCAACATTTAAAAATAGGTGATGTGGTGTTACCTCTCCAAAAACTTTTACTCCTTCAGCTTTTGCTTTTCTAAGAAGTTCTATCTCGGTAGCTTTAGAAAGATGACATAGATATAGTTCTTTATTATATTTTTTACAAAACTCTATGGCTTTCTCTACCATTCCCTCTTCTGCGTGAACAGAGATGATTTTAGATTCTCTAAAAATATTTTCTACAACTTTTTCATTTTCTATAAGCATATCTCCAGTCGACATATTTAAAAATATTTTTGTTGAAGCTACTTTATTTAATACTTTTTTTATCTCTTCACTATTATCTTTTTTGCTTCCACCAAAGTGAAAACCATAATCTATATATGATCTTCCCTTCATCATTTCCTTTTTATCTAACAGAGCTTTTTCTGTCACTGTCACAGGAATAGTATTTGGCATATCTATAAAAGTAGTTACCCCACCTCTAGCACACGCCTTACTTCCAGAAGTGAAATCCTCTTTATGTGTAAGTCCTGGATCTCTCATATGTGTGTGAACATCTATTATACCAGGAAGAACATAGTTTGATTTTGCATCTACTACATTATTATCCTCTGTTGTTATATTTTCATCTATTTTTGTAATAACTCCATTTTCTATAAGAATATCTCTTATTACCTCTTGATTATCTTTTACTACTAGTCTACAATTTTTAACTAGCATAGTCCAGCCTCTTTCATTCCTTCTTCAATTTCTTGAGCTACTAATCTAGCTGCATTTGCTGGATCTTCATTTTTAGTAATAGGTCTTCCTACTACTAAGTAATCACACCCATTCATTATTGCATCTTTTGGAGTCATTATTCTTTCTTGATCATTTGTTGCTGACCATCTTGGTCTTACTCCTGGACATACAGTTTTAAAGTTAGATCCACAAGCTTCTTTTATTAATTTAGCTTCCCACGGAGAACATACAACTCCATCAAGTCCAGATTCTTTTCCTAATTTTGCCCAGTTTAAAGCTAGTTCAGATAGTGATAGTGTAGATTTAAAAGTTTCTTCTACATCTGCTGCTGATAAACTTGTAAGTACAGTAACTCCAATTACTACATTGTTAGGATTTATTTTTTTTACCTCTTCAAC
This sequence comes from Fusobacterium sp., assembly GCA_030527385.1. Classification (GTDB taxonomy): domain Bacteria; phylum Fusobacteriota; class Fusobacteriia; order Fusobacteriales; family Fusobacteriaceae; genus Fusobacterium_A. The sequence continues at coordinate 10,508 of JAUNAY010000017.1, forward strand.
AACTTTTGACATCATTTTTCTTCCACCACTTGCGTGTACGTTAAACATAAATACATCTTGTTTTGCAGCAAAAACTGAAGCCATTGCTGTTGTATTTGGAATATCGTGGAATTTTAAATCAAGAAATATTTTTTTTCCTTTACTTCTTAAGTATTCTATCATTTCTCCTTTTGAATTAAGGAAAAGCTCTAACCCAACTTTATAAAAAGTAGCTCCATCTCCAATTTTTTCTACTAATTCTTTTGCTGCTTCCATTGTAGGAAAATCCAAAGCTATTATCATTCTATCTTTTGCGTTATTCATTCTTTCCTCCTAAAATTTTATATTTTAATTATCTATGTGCAATTCCAACTAATTCACTAATATTTTCTATTCCATTTTCTTCACAATATTTTTGTAATCCTTCAGCTACTTCTACTGGTAACATTGGATTTGAGAAAATTCCTGTTCCAAGTGATACCATTGAAGCTCCTGCCATTATAAACTCAAGAGCATCTTCAACACTTGAAATTCCTCCCATTCCAATAATAGGAATATTTACTGCTTTATATACTTGATATACCATTCTTACTGCAACTGGTTTTACAGCTGGTCCAGAAAATCCTCCAAATGTATTTCCTAAAAGAGGTTTTTTAGTTTTAAGATCAATTACCATACCCAAAAGAGTATTGATAAGTGATACTGCATCTGCTCCATTTTCCTCAACTATTTTTGCTATTCCAGCTATATCTGTTACATTTGGTGAAAGTTTTACTACTAAAGGTTTAGTTGTAACTTTTCTTACCTCTCTTGTAACTCTTGCTGCAACTTCTGGATTTGCTCCAAATGCCATTCCACCATCTTTTACATTTGGACAAGAGATATTTAATTCTAATATAGCTATCTCTTTTATTTTGTCAGCTCTTTTTGCTATTTCTACATACTCTTCTACTGTTTTTCCATTTATATTTGCAATTATATTTGTTGTTATCCCAGCTTTTTTCATTTCTGGAAGAATATGTGATTCAAAATATTCAATTCCTGGATTTTCTAATCCTACACAGTTTAACATTCCAGCTGGAGTTTCAGCTATTCTTGTCCCATAGTTTCCATCTCTTGGCTCTAATGTTAAACCTTTTATTCCTATTCCACCTAATATATTAGGATCAAAATAGTCTCTATATTCAAGTCCAAATCCAAAGCATCCTGAAGATGTAACTATTGGATTTTTAAAATCTACTCCTAAAAATTTAGTTTGTAATCTGTTCATTTTCTTCCTCCAAAATCCTCTAATTAATTACCACAACAAGTTTCTGTTCTTTCAACAACTGGATCTAAATCTACTATTGTTTCAGCTTTAAATACAGGTCCATCGTGACAAACTTTTTTCATTCCAGCTTTAGTTTTTATAGAACAACCTACGCAAGCTTTCACTCCACACGCCATTCTTTCCTCAAGAGAAATTTCACATTCTGTATTGTATTTACTAGATGTTTTTGCCACAGCTTCCATCATCTTATGAGGTCCACAAGTAAATACCATATCAAATTTTTTATTTTGCATTAATTCTTCCATTTTTACTATAACATTTCCCTTAGTTCCAGCTGTTCCATCATCTGTTGTTATATGTAAATCTACTCCATCTAATTTAAAGTTTGAAAGAATTTCAACAGCTTCAGCATTTCTTCCACCTGCTATAAATGTAACTTTATTTTTTTTGCTAAGAACTTCTATTAATAGTTTCATTGGAGCCATTCCCATTCCTCCACCAACTACCATAAGTTCTTTCCCTTCCATTTCAGTAGAAAATCCGTGTCCTAATGGTCCTTGAATATTTATTGTTTCTCCTGCTTTCATTTGAGCAAACTCTTTTGTTCCTCCACCTTTTACCTCATAGTAAAATTCTAACTCTTTTTTTTCTTTATCTGCATAATGTAAACTTATTGGTCTTCTTAAAGAATATATTCTATTTTCACATTTTAACATAAAAAACTGCCCAGCTTTTGAAGCTTCCACAGCTTTTTCTGATTTTAATCTCATTAAATAATTTTGTCCCGCAATATGTCTATTTTCTAAAATTAAACAATCTTCTAAAAACATTTTTCCTCCCAGTGTTTTCTATATAATTTATTTTATCTCTTTTCCACAGTAATAGCAGAATTTTCCATATTCTTTTACTATAACTTTATTTTTTGTTACCTCTGAATTTGTAACACATTTTGGATTTGAACAAACTGGTTTATCATTTTCTATTACATTTTCTTCCTCTTTTGTAATAGCTTTTGATTCCTTTGCTCCTAATGCAAGAGCATACATTGCTTGTCTTACAGGAACACCATTTGCAGCTTGTTTAAAATATAGTGCGTGTTTTGTATCGTCTAAATCAACATCAATCTCATCAACTCTTGGAAGTGGGTGAAGTACGATCATATGATCTTGGCATTTTCCAACTATTGTCTCTTTAGAAATATTATAAACTCCTTTTACTTTTTCATAATCATCAAGGTTTTCAAATCTTTCTTTTTGAATTCTTGTCATATATAACACATCAATATCCTTTAAAATTGGTTCATATTCTGAACAAAGATGATATTTCATACCTTTTTCATCTAACTCTTTTGTTATATATTCAGGAATTTGAATTAAATCTGGAGCTACAAAATAAAACTCTCCATTAAACATTTCTAGTGCTTTAGTTAATGAGTGAACTGTTCTTCCATATTTTAAATCTCCAACAAAAGCTATCTTTACTCCCTCTATTTTTCCAAGCTCTTGTCTTATTGTAAATAGATCTAATAATGTTTGACTTGGATGTTCGTTAGCTCCATCTCCAGCATTGATAACTGGATTTTTAGAGATTTCGGCAGCAAACTTTGGTCCACCTTCAATATTGTGTCTCATTACTATCACATCTGAATAAGCTTCTACCATTTTTACAGTATCTCTTAAAGATTCTCCCTTTGTTACAGAAGTTGCTCCTGGAGAGTCAAATCCTAATACTTTTCCACCTATTCTCATAGCTGCTGAAGTAAATGAAAGTCTTGTTCTTGTTGATGGTTCAAAGAATAGAGTTGCCGCTATCTTTTTATCTATTAGGTCGTCTTGAGGATTCTTAGAAAGTTCTTCTGCTAAGTCTAATACTTCTAAAATCTCCTCTTTAGTCATATCTTTTATTCCTATAAAATCTTTCATAAATGTATCCTCCTAGAAATTAAAATTTATAAAAAAAGGAATGACAACCATAAAATACTATGGCTTACATTCCTTTAAATTACAACCAAATAAAAAATTAAATAATTTACAACTAAAAAAATCATAAAAACTAGAAAAATAAAAGAAATAAGAGCTATAAGTAAGTATATCTAATTTTTGATTAAATATCTTCATAAATTCTTACCTCCTAACATTTTTCTATATCTTGATTATGTTATCATATTTTATAAAAAAATTCAAGATAAAAATTCAACTATTTTTTTAGAATTTCAACAAGTTCTTTTTTATATTTATCTAAATTATTTACAAGATCTTCTACTTG
>JAUNAY010000256.1 GCA_030527385.1 Fusobacterium sp.
AATACAATTACAATCATCCTCTAAAACTCTATCTGCAACCTCTACTCCATAAATATTTGCATAATTTTTTAGTTGAGTTTTTAACTCTTCCTTTGTAAATTCAATATTTTTAAAAACATTAAAGAAAAAATACCAAGCTGTTGCATTTTCTCTGTTTGTTCCTAAAAAATAGTGTAATAATGCTAATGTTCCAATCTCTTCCATATATGGGTCATTATCATTAATTATCTTTCCTACATCTGTTAACTCTTGCATTTTTTTAGTTACTATTTTTTCTTTGGTAAGTCCCACCACCTGTAACCAGTAACGAAGTGACTTAACCATATTTGTCCCTAGCCCTAAAATATCACTAGGATTCCCATTTACTCCCATAAATACATAGGGATCTTTTAAAATATTTCTTATCCCTTTATTAAGCCAACCTTTTCTTATAAAAAAAGTTTCGTGACCTCTAAATTTCATTTTTTCCATTTTCACTCCAAAATCTCTTTAATTTTTTGTTTTTAAATATCTATCCATCAGGCAACCACCCACTAGATATTTAGGTGTAACACACATTTTACATCTTTTGCATTTACTATCACTTATATGATATTCATCATATTTTATGCTAATAGCTCCAAACTTACACAATGACTCGCATTTTAAACATTTTCTACAAGCATTATATTTTTTTATTTGATAAGCTATCAGCCTTTGAAGATCATCAGCTTTTTTCACATTCATAGTTTTTATTTTTACAGAATACTCATAGCCATCTTTAACAAAAGGCTGAACCGATATAATAGGTATATTGCTTTTTATATCTACGATCACTCTTTCTTTTACCAATTTTCTTCCAAGTTCTGGTGCATATTTTCCAAAGGGTAAAAATAGTTCATAAAACCATTCATCTATATTTTTATTTAACTGATAAATCTTCGCATTATCTTCAGATGTACAATTCGAAAACTTAATTTTTATATCTTCAGCCGATTCTAAACCATTTCCACCCTGTCTTGCTTTCCATTTCCCACTGCTTACATATATTTCTGGGTCTGGTTTTCCTATCTTTTTTGCAAAAGATATTAAAAACTCTTGCCACTTTTTACTCTGCTCTGGCATATATATACTTGATAAAAATTGGGCTCTTTCATTATTGTTTGGACAGCACCAACAACCAACCCTATCATACCCAAGCCTATAAGCATCATTAAAATCTATTTTCTCTCCTAAAATATAAAGCCATATATCAATATCTTTCCAATAAAAAATTGGAGATGCCACTGTTTGTTTATTTATCTTTATAGCATCAGCACTGCTTTCTACTCTATTATATTTGCTTCTGCTCACTGATTCACACTTTCTTATTCCGTAAAATGTCAATACTTGTTTATCTTTATATAGATTGTTTAATACTCTAGTAATTGGACCAGTTTTAAACATAGAGCAACACCATCTCAACATTCTTGCTGGTGGTCCTATATCTTCGCAGACATTATAAAAATTCTGCTCTTTATTTTTAGCCACTTTAAAAATAGCTTTCCTATTTTCATCTCTAAATCTTTTTACATACTCTAAAGTCATAGGAAATTCCAAAGTTGTATCTCCAAAAATATGTACCAAACTAGGTTCACTTAAAGCTCTTACTGTTAAATCTGCTGATACTGTCGAATCTTTTCCCCCTGAAAATGAAAGTA
>JAUNAY010000018.1 GCA_030527385.1 Fusobacterium sp.
TTAAAGAGATAATAAAAGTTAAAGATACAGTTAGTCAAAGGGAAATTACACAAGACAACGAAATATGCAGTTATAGAAAAGCTGTGGAAATATCATTAGAAAAAGTGGAAAAAAATAGTTAAAGAGGTGAAAAATGTCTGTTATTTTAGATAAAGAACAGTTCTTTAAAAGGTTTTCTATTGATGAAAAATATTTTGAATCAACAGGACTAATTTGGGAAGAATTTTTGATTATATTTGAAGATTAGTCAGCTGTTGTACCATATTTGGAAAAGGAAGCAGAACATATAGTTTCAAAGTTAATAGATGGAAATAATGTACACTCTGTTAGAAGAAGAGTAAAAAAGCCAGAACATCTTATTGAAAAAATTATTCGTAAAGGAAAAAAATATGTAGATAGAGGGATATCCGTAGAAACATATAAGAAAATAGTAACAGATTTAATTGGAATAAGAGTACTACATCTATTTAAAGATGATTGGCGAGGAATTCACGGAGATATTATGAATTTGTGGGAAATAAGAGAAACCCCACAAATCAATATAAGAAGAGGAGATTATAATGTAGCTCAACTTCAAGAAAGTATAGCAGAATTAAATTGTGAGATTGTTGTAAGAGATCACGGTTATCGTTCTGTTCATTATCTAATAGGTATACCTGTCACTAGAAAAGATGAGATTTTGGTAGAGATTCAAGTAAGAACAGTATTTGAGGAAGCGTGGAGTGAAATTGATCATCTAATGAGATACCCATATGATGTAAATAATCCTATAATTACTGAATACTTAGGTATTTTTAATAGAATTGTAGGTAGTGCAGATGAAATGGGAACATTTATAAAAAATATGAAATCTCAATTTAGTGTACATAATGACAAAGAAAATCCACCTAGAGAATTAGATAATAAGTTTAAATAATATTTTTTTGTCAAATGCTGTTGTTAAAAAATAAAAATATAAAAATCAAAATAAATTTTAAAAAGATATTTAGAAATGATTTAGAAAGTAAAATTTATTACAGAATATCAATTTATATTGTGACATTAAAAAGGAGAATTTACATAAAGTAAATTCTCCTAATTTTCAACCAATTTTTTATTAATACTATTCAACAAGAAGTTATTTTCTTCCTATTCTCTACATATTCCTTGCTCTTTTGCTACTTTCTCTACTGCTGCTGCCACTGCATCTGCAACTCTAGGATCAAAAGCATCTGGAATTATATATTTTTCATTTAGTTCCTCATCTTTAATAAGTGAAGCTAATCCATTTGCTGCTGCAAGTTTCATCTCTTCAGTTATTTTTTTAGATTTTGCTCTTAAAGCTCCTTTAAATAATCCTGGAAATACTAGAACGTTATTTATTTGATTAGGATAATCTGATCTTCCTGTTCCTACTATTCTTGCTCCTCCTGCTAAGGCATCTTCTGGCATAATTTCTGGAGTTGGATTAGCCATAGCAAAAATTACAGCATCTTTATTCATAGTTTTTACCATTTCAGTAGTTAAGATATTTCCAACTGACACCCCTACAAATACGTCAGCACCTTTTATAGCCACTGATAAATCCCCAGCTATATCGTTTGGATTAGAAATCTCTGCTAACTCCTTTTTAGAAAAATCATAATTATCTTTTTGACTTCTTCTTAAAATTCCTGGTCTATCTAATATTAAAAGTTCCTTTGCTCCTAATTTATGAATAAGTTTCGCTATTGAACTTCCAGCTGCTCCTGCACCATTAACTACTACTTTTGCTTCAGAGAATTTTTTACCTAAAAATTTAAAAGCATTTATCAATCCAGCTGCTACTACTATTGCTGTTCCGTGTTGATCATCGTGAAATACTGGTATATCAAGCTCTTTCTTTAATCTTGTTTCTATCTCTATACATCTTGGAGCTGATATATCTTCTAAGTTTATTCCTCCAAGACCTGGAGCTAATAGTTTCACAGTTTTAATTATCTCTTCTGGATCTTTAGTATCTAAACATATTGGAATTGCATCTATTCCTCCAAATTCCTTAAATAAGACACATTTTCCTTCCATTACTGGTAATGCTGCTTCTGGTCCTATATCACCAAGTCCTAATACAGCAGTTCCATCAGTTATTACAGCTACTAAGTTTCCTTTAGAAGTATATTTATAAACATCATTTTTATTTTCAGCTATTCTTCTACAAGGTTCTGCTACCCCTGGAGAATAAGCTAAACTTAAATCTTCTCTATTTTTTACTGGAACTTTTGACACAACTGACAACTTTCCTTCATTTTTCTCGTGTAATTCTAAAGCTCTTTCATATACTGTTGGCATAATTTACCTCCGTTTTTCATTTACTCTATATTCCTATTATATTCCTTTTATTTAACTATGTAAAGATATTTTTTATCTTATGTGTTTTATTTACGAAAAATAAAATTAAAATTAGAACGTTCACAAGCTTTAAAATTAAAAATGAAAATTTATTTTCAAATAAAATGATTTTTTTATAAAACAAAAAGAAGGTTTCCCTTCTTTTAAAATATTTATCCTAAGAATAAAGAAAATAAAAAATTAGCTGCTATCCCTGCTACTAGTCCACCTATTGTATGACTAAATATTGCTTTTCCAGTAAGTTCTCTATAATTTAAGCTGTCCATCATTGCCACGTGAGTACTTAAATATCCACTCCAGCACATTCCCATACTTGTAAATACTGCTATCTCTCTAGCCCCTATTACTCCCTCTTTTATAAATTGAGGTACAAGTCCAATTGCTGCTCCAACTGCTCCTAAAGCTGTTATAGGAAAAGCTATCGCTTCTGGACTACTAAATCCAAATAGTGGTTTTAAAATAAAATTTAATTTTGCTCCTATAATTGGCAAAACTCCTATACCTTCATAAGCTGCTCCTGTATATCCTCCTTCTGGCATTCCATTGGTTAAAATTAAAACAGTTGTACAGATAATTATAACCCCTGGAATTATAGCAATTCCCATATCTACACCTATTTTTCCTCCCTCTAACATAGCTTCCAAAAATCTTCCAAATACAGAGCCACTTCTTATCTCTCTTGTATCAAAAACAAATTTTTCTACTGATTTATCCTCTTCTAACTCTCCTCTTTCAGCAAAATATTTTTTACTATAATGTATCATTAAATTAACACTTACAATACTTCCTATAACTGCTCCTAGATTTCCTATTAAAACAGCTTTAAAAAGATTTTCTTTTAATAATCCTCCTTGAGCAATCATAAAAGCTGATACAATAAATCCCATTCCAAAAGATGTTCCCAAATTTGTTAAAGCAGTAAATTGATAGTTTTTAAAATATTTTTTAAACTCTTTATTTGCTGCTAATCCCAAAACAGCTGGGTTATCTGAAATATAAGTAGTAACCACTGCTAAAGCAGATGCCCCTGGCAATCTATACAAAGGATAGATTACAAAATACAATATCTTATTTATTAAAGCAATTACTCCAAATTCTGAAAGAATAGAAGATAAAGCTCCTGCTAACACTGCCACTCCCATAATAAAAAATACAGTATTTATCAATAGATCGTGAGCTGTTCCCATAATAGTATTAATCATATTTACTGGTCCCATTATTTTAGCAATAGCTGTACAAACTCCTCCTAAAGCCCCTAAGCATACAAAAGCTTCTAAACTGATAGCTTTCTTTTTTAATTTATTCATAAAAAAACACTCCTTATTAAAAATCATACCTTAAAAGTATAACATTCAATACAAGGAGTGTCAATATTTTAAAAAATATTAATAATAATTTTAATTCTTTCTAAACTAATATCCTTATTTACATATTTTTTAACATTTCTTTAACTATTTTAGCCGAATTATTTGCTGCTAAAACTTCAAATTCTTCATAAACCATTGTTGCACTTCCATCAGCTTTATCTGACATAGCTCTTAATATTACAAATGGAACTTTGTATGTTTTTGCTACTTGTGCTACTGCTGCCCCTTCCATTTCAACTGCTGAAGCATTAAAAGTTTTTCCTATCCAATTAACTTTATCTTTAGAGGCAACAAACTGATCTCCAGTAGCTATTCTACCAATTTTTACCTTATCTTTTCCTAAAACTTTTACTGCCGAATCATATGCCAATTTTTTTAATTTTTCATCAGCCTTAAACTCTACTTTATCTTGATCTGGTAATAATCCAGCTGGTCTTCCAAAAGCTGTTAAATCAACATCGTGTTGTACTAAATCTTCTGAAACAACTATATCTGCTATATTTAAAGAATTATCTATCGCTCCAGCAACCCCTGTAAATACTATTTTATCTACTTTATACTCTCTTATTACTGTATTAGCTCCAATAGCTGCATTTACCTTTCCAACACCTGTTTTTAATAAAACAATATCTTTTCCTTCTAATTTTCCTTGATAATACTCAATATCTCCTATCTTTTCAGATTTAATATTTTTTATCTCTTTTTTTAAAAGTTCAATTTCTGAATCCATAGCTCCTATAAGTGCAATTTTCTCTCCAAACGCTAGTGTAGATATTATTAAAGCTAATAAAAATACAACAATTTTTTTCATATTTTCCTCCCATAAAAAATTAGACTAGAGAAAGCTCTCTAGTCTAAACAATAATTTTTTTATTTATTTAAAGCTTTTTTTAATTCTTCTACTTTATTACATTTTTCCCAAGGAATATCTAAATCAGTTCTTCCTATATGTCCAAAAGCAGCTAAATCTTGATATTTGAATTTTCCACTTCTAAGTTCAAGTTCTTTTTCTATTCCTCTAGGTGTTAAGTCGAATACTTTTTTAACAGCTTCTGCTAATTCATATTCATCTATTTTTCCTGTTCCAAATGTATCTACTTTTACAGATGTTGGCTCAACTACTCCAATAGCATAAGAAAGTTGAATTTCACATTTATCTGCTAAATCTGCTGCTACAATATTTTTAGCTACCCATCTTGCTGCATAAGCTGCTGATCTATCAACTTTAGATGGATCCTTTCCAGAAAAAGCTCCTCCACCGTGTCTAAAGTATCCTCCATAAGTATCAACTATAATCTTTCTTCCAGTAAGTCCTGTATCTCCGTGTGGTCCTCCAATTACAAATCTTCCAGTAGGATTAATATGATATTTTTTAACTTGTGCTGGATCTAATTTATAACTTTCAAGAACTGGTTTTATTACTTTTTCGATAACTTCTTCTTTAATTTGTTCTTGAGTTACATCTGGATTATGTTGTACAGATACTACTACTGTATCTACATGGTCTATGTTTCCATTTTCATCATATGCTAAAGTTACTTGTGATTTTGCATCTGGTCTTGCCCAAGCAAGTTCTTTTGATCTTGTCATCTTAGTAAGCTTTACTAAAATTTCTCTTGCTAGGACTATTGCTAGTGGCATAAGTTCTGGAGTTTCTTTAACTGCTCCTCCAAACATTATCCCTTGGTCACCTGCTCCACCAATATCTACTCCCATAGCTATATCTGGAGATTGTGAATGAATAGCATTTAAAACTCCACAGTTAGAATCAAATCCCATTCCTTCTCTATATCCAATTTCATCTATCTTTCTTCTAACTATATCTTGGATATCTATATAAGTTGTTGTTGTGATTTCTCCACCTACTACAACTTGTCCAGTAGTACAAAATACTTCACACGCTACTCTTGAATTTGGGTCATCTGCTAAACAAGCATCTAACACAGCATCTGAAATTTGATCTGATACTTTATCTGGATGTCCTGGAGACACGAATTCTGATGTGAAATAAGTTAATTTTTTCATTTTTTCCTCCTATAATAATCAATTTAAAATAATAAAATAAGAAATAAATAACTATATAAAAATCCCTTCATCTCCGATAGATGAAGGGATTAAACACTTATTCTATAATCCAATCCATCTATCAGGAGTTAGCACCACACTCGATATTAATAAGCAGGTTGCTGAGATTTCAACGGGCCAGTCCCTCAATCTCTCTTGATGGTAAATTTTGTACGCTCTTTTACATCTAAATTATATAATTTTATACTTATTTTGTCAATAATATTTTTATTTAATCTTTAATTTTTCTTACTACATCAACAACAGATCCGTCTCTATATTGAACTACTGCTACTATTTTATCTTCAAATTCAATAGGTTGTTCTTTTCCTGTCATTGCTTCTGCTATTTCTTTTAACTCTTCGATAGTTTTAATTGGCAATTTAGAATTTTTAAATTTCTCAATTAAATCTTTTCTTAGAGGGTTAATTGCAATACCTCTTTCTGTAACTAAAACATCTACTGTTTCTCCTGGAGTTGTTACAGTTGTTATTCTATCTTTTACTACTGAAATTCTAGCATTTACTAATTGTGATACTATTATACATAATTTAGATCCAGCTGCTGTGTCACTATGTCCTCCAGATCCTCCCATAATTACACCATCTGAACCAGTAGTTACATTTACATTAAAGTTAGTATCCATCTCTGTTGCTCCTAAAATAACAATATCCAGTTTATTTACAACAGATCCTTTATTATTAGCATTTGCATACATTGAAGCTGACATTTTTATATGATTTGGATTTTCTTTAGCTGATTTTATTGCATTCAAGTCAAAACATTGAACATCAAATAATGCTTTAAATAATCCCTCTTTATACATATCAACAATGTAACCAGTAATTCCTCCAGCTGCGAAACTTCCCACTATATTTTTAGATTTCATAAGATTTTTTACTTGAGCTGCAACTGCTAGAGATATTCCCCCTGCTCCTGTTTGGAAGCTCATTCCATCTTTTAAATATCCAGATTGTTCTATAAATTTAGCTGTTAAATCTGCAACTTTTAACCCTATTGGATTCTTAGTTATTTGTGTAGTTCCTGATACAATTCCTTTAGGATCCCCTATTGCATCTACAACTAATACATAATCTATTAAAGTTTGATTAATTTCTATTGTTGTATTTGGATAAGGAACTAAATTATCAGTAATAGCCACTACTATTTTAGCATTTTCTACGTCTGAATGTGCATATCCTAAAGCTCCACAAGCTGATTTTCCATCTACTCCATTAATATTTCCATATTCGTCAGAAGTTGGAGCAGCAACAAATGCAATATCAACTTCTACTTCTCCTGTTTCCATTATTCTTGCTCTTCCACCGTGTGTATGCATTACTGCAGGTTTTTGCATTTTCCCTTCTGAAATTGCTTGAGCAACTGGTCCAGACATATATCCAGCATATATTTGAGTTACTATTCCTTTTTCTATCATTTCAACTAATGGTTTGTGACACGGAAAAATAGAACTTGCAGCTATTGTTATATCTTTATATCCTCTTTTCGCTATTTCTTCCATCACCAAATTTAAAACATAATCTCCATTTCTTAAATGGTGATGAAAAGATACTACCATTCCATCTTTTAATGGTAATTTATCCATAAGTTCAGCTAAATCTGTATGTAGTTTGCTATCTTTAGGAGTAACTGTTTTAAAATTATAATTTTTCTTTACTACTCCATCTGTGTTTGCCAAATATCCATTATAATGATTTACTTTTCCATATCCTTCTATAAAATCAGGAACTTCTCTTCCTAAAATATTTTTCATCTATAAAACACCTCACATATTTTGATTAATCTATTAGCCCAATAAGTCTAGCTATATCTAAAGTATGAATAGCTCTGTTTATTATTGGAAGGTCTACCATTTTTCCATCTAAGGAGAATACTCCTAGTCCTTCTCTTGCAGCTTCTTCTTTTGCAGCCATTACTCTTAAAGCGTGATTAATCTCTGCTTGTGAAGGTGAATAAGCCTCGTGGATAGTATCTATTTGTCTAGGATTGATTGCTAATTTACCTGTAAATCCTAACATTTTTGCTTTTAATGAATCTGCCATCAATCCTTCATAATCATTTGTATCTGTAAAAGGAGTATCAATTGCATCTACTTTACAAGCTTTACAAGCATTTACAACTTTTGTTCTTGCATAGAAAAGTTCATCAGATGATTTAGTTCTTTTTACTCCTAAATCAGCAGCCAAATCTTCTCCACCTAGTAATACTGATATTACTCTTGGACTTGATTTTATTGTTTCATATACTGTTTCAACTCCGTAAGTAGTTTCTACTAGAGGGTGAATTTTTATACTTCCAGCTTCAAATCCCATCTCTTTTTCTATTGCAGTTAATTTTTCATCTAATACTTTTATATCCTCAGGACAAGCCTTTGGTAAAAGAATAGCATCTGGTTTTAATCTCGCTATTACATCTATATCTTTTTCAGCATAAGGAGTAGAAAGAGGATTTATTCTTACTACTACTTCAACTGTATCATATTTATTAGTTTTTAAAGCTTCACTTATCAAAACTCTTGCAGCATCTTTTTCTGTTAATGCAACTGCATCTTCTAAATCAAATATAACAGCATCTGATCCAAAAACAGGAGCTGTTTGAAGCATTCCAGGATTATTTCCTGGCATAAATAACATTGTTCTTCTTAATTCCACACTAAACACCTCTCATAAAATTATTATCTTTGAATTATAATGCTCTAGCAACTGCCGCTTCTATTCTCGCTCTAATAGTAAAATCTAAAGCTCCTTTATCTTGAGCTTGAACTTTTACTCCTTCAACACCCATTTCTATTAATTTATTTTTTATAACCTCTCTCATATGAGCACCAAATTGTTTTTCTACTGTGCTTTCTAATTCTATTTCTATCCCACTTTCAGCAGGAGTAAGAATTACAAATATATCATTTGACTCTAAAGTTCCACACTTTGCAGGTTTTTTTAATCTCATTCATTTCACCTCAATTAAATTTTTTCTTTTAATTTTTATCAAATTAAAGGAAAAAGGTAGTCATATAACTACCTTCCTCCAACTTTCAAAATAAATTATAATTATATTTTTCAAAGAAAACTATTTATTTCTTCTCTTAACTAGAGCTTCAACTCTTGACATTTCGTTAAATACAATCATATATCCTTCGTCAACACCCATTCCTGGTTTTGCTAAAACTTGAAGAGCTCCACACGCCATACCAATATTAGTAGTAACTTCAGCAGATCTATTAGTTTCGTTACAAGTTCCTCCACAATATGATCCAATTCCTACTTTATTACAATAAAGAATTGCGTCAGCTATATTATTTACTCCTCCAAGGTCTGGAGTTTTTATTTGAACTACGTGTCCAGCTTTGTGGTCAGCAAATAGTTTTATATCTTCTAATGTGTTACACCATTCATCTGCAACTAGTTCAACTTCTATTCCTCTAGCATCTACTTCTGCTGTTAAAGCAGCAAGAGCTTCAATTTGTTTGTCTCTGTCTTCAACGTCCATAGGTCCTTCTATTCTTAGTTTAAATGGTTTTGCTGCTTCTACTAATGTAGCAATATAGTCAGCCATTTTTTTAGTGTCACAATCAAATGCAGCACCAATAGTTCCATAAACGTCTATGTGGAATATAGGCGAATAGTTTTCATCTGTTCTTTGAGTAATAATTCTATTTCTTAACCATTTTACATAGTCAAGAAGAATTTCTCCGTGTTCTCCTAATTTTTCTTTTACGTTGTTAATTAAAGCGTGAGGTAAAACATCTGCTTCTTTAATTATCATTTTGTCAGCAGCAACATATCTGTCGTCTCCTGATTGAGTGAATATAGGTCTCTTAGTGATTTCTAATCCTGTATTGTAGTCAGCTTTAATAACTTCTGCTAAAGTTACTTTTCTAGCTTTTGCAACACCATCTAGTAAAGCTTGAGTTATTCCATATCTTATTGCTGTATGTAATCTTTTTCCATTAACTTCCATTCTATCAAATTCTTCAGCTAGAGATTTAAAATTATCAAGCTCTCTTCCTATTAGTTTTGGAGCAATCTCTTTTTCAATTACTGGTATAAAATCTTTAGCTAGGAATAGAGGATCTCTTCCTCCTGCACCTGAATATTGAACAGCAGCACAATCTCCGTGAGCAACTTGTCCATCTTCAAGGATAAGTAATACAGAAATAGCTTCTCCTGCTTGTCTTATAGATTTGAATCCTTCTGTTATTGGAGTTCCTAAATAGAACATTCCATCGTGTCCAGCTCCTGCTTTTATAGCTCTTTGGTCATCAAAATAGAATCCAGTTTTTCCTGCAGAACATACTACATCTACAATTTTCATAATTAATCCTCCTAAGATTTATTAATTGTGTAGGAGATTTTTTCTCCTACACTTATTTATTCTAATAATATTTATAATCTATTTTTATTATAAATTCAAATTCATAATTTAGTTTAGTAATCACTTTTATATTCATTTAATAAATTATTCTTTAGATAATCTGTTCAAATATAAAATTATTCGTTTCTTAATTTTTCAGTTTCTGGTCTTCCAATTAGAGTTCCTTTTCCAACAGCAAATATATCATCTACTGTCATTTGGAATCCAACTGGTCTTCCTTCAAATTTAGCTCTTTCTTCTAATTGAGCCATATTATAATCTACTAACTCTTTAGTAAATGGAACATTTCCTACTGCTAAATATCTTACTTTACCTACGTTATCTCTAGCTGGCATCATTTTTCCAAGATTATATTTAGATGGTGCAAATGGAACATCTAAAACTCCTTGTTCAAACGCTTTAACTATACCAATAGCCCAGTCTCCATTTCCTAATTCTAAAACTCTATCTAAAATACATTTTGTTTCAGCTTTAATAATTTCAATATCTTTTGCTAATTCTGGAGACATTGATAATTGTTGTCCTCTCAATAGGTTAAGAACCATTTTTGTAGCTTTAATTCCTTGAGCATTAGCTTCTTTTGTAGGTACTCCTATTGCTTCGTGAGGAGTTTTAACTATAACTTTAGTTGCTCCTGCAAGAGCTGCTGCTGAAGCTCCATTTGAAATAACTCCAAATGCTTTTGCTTCATCTTCTGGGAATCCTCCCATCCATTGATGGAATACTGTTGTTAATTCTACATCATATCCATATTTTTTAAAGTATTCCTCTCCTTGTTCTGCAAGAGCTCTAATTGCTGCAACGTCTTGAATTAAGTTTCCACATTGTCCATATCCTAAAGTAATATTTTTTACTCCTTGTTCTGCAGCTAACAATCCTTCAAGAATTCCTATTGCATTTGACATTGAAGGTGGTACAAGAGTTCCAGTTAATGGTCCAAACGGTTCTCTGTTAATAGAAACTCCGTGTTCTTCATACCAACCAACTAATCTATCTACATATTGCCAGTCAATTATTGTTTTTTCTAATGAAACAGCCTTTGCATAAGGTACATTGTAACTAATTCCTCCACCTTCATCAGAAGTATATCCTGCTGCTATCATAATTTCAGAAAGAAGTCTAGCATCTGGTGTTCCGTGTCTTAATTGAAGAGGTAGATCAATAGCTTCTACTACTTTTCTACATCCTGCAACTCCGTGGTTTACACCTGGGAATCCATTAAGAAGTGATCTTCCAGCTTTTTTAGATTCTTCTATTCCTCTTTCACAATTTTCATATTTATTTTGTCTAGTGTAAGAGTCGA
Organism: Fusobacterium sp.; assembly: GCA_030527385.1. Lineage (GTDB taxonomy): Bacteria > Fusobacteriota > Fusobacteriia > Fusobacteriales > Fusobacteriaceae > Fusobacterium_A. The sequence continues at coordinate 11,494 of JAUNAY010000018.1, forward strand.
TAGTTGTAGGAAGTAAATCTGCTCCCCCAACTTTATCTAAGTAACTTAATAGTTCTATATGTTGATCTATTAGTGCAACCCCTGCTCTAGGTTGTGCTAATGTAATTCCAGCTTTTTTTGCTTCTATCAATTTTTTAGAGAAGCTCTTTGATTCTGGTAATGATTTATGGTAAGCAACTGCTTCTTCAAGGTCAACATCTTTTCCAGTAGGCCATCCTTTTAAAACTTCTTCTCTCATTTCAAAGAACTCTTCTTCAGTCCATTTTTTAAATCTAAGTTTCATATTAAAATTTTCCTCCTTATTTTTCTCTTATACTTCGACTAAATATTTTTTCAATATTCTAACTGCTAAATCAGGATATTCTTGAGCTACCAATCCCATAGAAGATAAAATATATGTTCTATCTACTAAGAACTTAGGATCTTGTGGTTTTAAATGTATTGGATCTTGCTCATTGAAGTTCCCTGCTTTTAATATTCCTTTTGGATTCATACTGTGAATTATAACTCCACCTGTTCCTATTACATATGGTGCTTCTGTTAAATCTTTACCACTTTGATTAAACATTGTTCCCATTGGAGTATATACACATTCAAGAACTCCACAGTGCCTTGTCATAGCTATTTCAGTAGCTGCCATAGCCATAGCTTCATCAAATCTGATTTCTTCTTCAGTTTGTGGTACCATTTTTATATGATCGTGTCTATATTGACAAGATGCTTTTACATCTATTTGCTTTAATGAATCGTGTAAATAGTTTCTAATTTTTCTAGTTCCTGCAGCTTCTAAAAGTGCTATTGCTGAGTATCTCATTCCAAGATCCCCTTCAACTGTTCTTTTTGCATAAGGTTCTTCCAGACCCTTTATCATAATTGAAGGTTTTGTAGGATCTCCCTTAGCTATTGAGTGAATATCTGTTGTAGCTCCACCAATATCAACTACTATAAGATCTCCTATTCCATCTTCATCATCAGTACCTTGTGCTAAAACTTCAGCTGCTTTTAATACAGCAGCAGGTGTTGGCATTAAAATACCCTTAATAAATTCTTCAGCATTTTTCATCCCTTTTGCTTCAACTATTCTACCCATAAAAACTTTTCTTATCTCTTCACGACAAGGCTCAACATTAAGTTTATTTATAAAAGGCATTACATTCTCTGTAACAAAGTGGTCAATTCCAGCTTCTTTAAATATCTCTTCAATTTCATCAATAGCTGCTTTATTCCCAGCAACTACTACTGGTACATCAAGTTTATACTCTGCAATCATTTTAGCATTATGTATTATACAATCTTTATTTCCACCATCTGTTCCACCAGCTAGCAATATAATGTCCAAAGGAGTAGCTTTTATCTCTTCAAGCTCTCTATGATTTAATTCATAAGCATAAGTTTTTATAACTCTTGCTCCTGCTCCTAAAGCAGCTTTTTTAGCAGCTTCTGCTGTAAGCTCTGGAACAAGTCCAATAGCTACCATTTTTAAACCACCAGCAGCAGATGAACACGCTGTCTTACTTACAAATTCTACAGAATCAAAATCTACTTTTTCACTTATAGCTGTTTTTAATTTTTCAAAAGCTTTATTAAACCCTATCATTATATCATTTTCAACTGTAGTAATATCCTTTGCTGTAGCCAAAATAACTTCATTATCCATATCTATTGCTGTAAGCTTTGTATATGTACTTCCAAAATCTATGGCTAGATAAACTTTCATAACAACCACTCTCTTTACTGTAAATATTTTTTAAACTCTATTAAGCTATTCCTAAATCTTTTTTCAAATCTTCTGTTGTGTCTTCAATAGGTGTTCCAGGTTTGTAAACTCTATCAAATCCCATAGCTTTAAATCTTTTTTCTACATCTTCCCAAACTTGTTTTCCAACAACTATGTTTCCACCTACATAGAGAAGGATATTATTAAGTCCTGCTTCTTTACATTTTTCTCTCATACCTTGACAATCTAATTCACCGTGTCCATATAGAGAAGAAACAATTATAGCGTCAGCGTTTGTTTCAACTGCAGCATTTATGAAATCAGCTTGTGGAGATAACACCCCAATATTTACTACTTCAAATCCATTTGATTCTAATACGTGATGTATAATTTTATTTCCAACTGCGTGACAGTCTGATCCAATAACTCCTATTACAACTTTTTTTCCATTTTTTTCCATGAAAAACAGCCTCCTCTGTGTATGATATTTAAACTTTAATAATAATATACCTCTTTTTTGTAAAAAATCAAGCATTATTTAAAAAATGAATTATGAAAATTAATTTTTTTAATACAGTATATAAAAAACTCTATTTTTTGTAATTTTGTACACTTAAAATTAATGTTTTTTAATTTTAAATGAACATTTTATAAAAAAATTACACAAGTTACTCCACTTTTTTTATTATTATCATTATTTTATATATTTCATACTTTTTTTATTT
>JAUNAY010000257.1 GCA_030527385.1 Fusobacterium sp.
CTTTATAGGTGAATCTTCTCTATTTAAAATATCTAAAGATGGTAAATGATCAGAAAACATTGCAACTACTGTTGGCTCGTCTATACTTTTTATATGATTTATTAACTCATTAATATATTTATCAACACCTTTTAATTTTTCTATATAAAATAATTCTCTCTCGTCAAGTTTATCTACACTTACAGTTTCAATTATCTCAAAAGTAAAGTTATCTAATCCATATTTTTGAAAATCTTTTGAAAGTTTAGTTTTTAATTTTTTTCTTTTGTGTTCTTTAAATCTTTTTTCAATATTAATACTTTGCCCTATATAAAAGCTTCCTGTGATATTATTTGTAATTTTGTAAATGCCTGTCATATGTTTCTCCTTAAATTTTTATAGCACGGTATTGCCTTTAAATTTTGGAAGGTTTCACCGTTAGCACATAATTGATATGCACACCTGTTTGGATAACAGTTCACGCAGTATACAACATATATTGCTATATGTCTGGGCAAAAGGTTTACCCGAGCTGTAGCTGACACTCAACAGTTTCAAGTTTTGCATTTCTGAAAGGTATTAGATAGCATTGTCCTAGTACTCCTGGTTCTAATCCTAGTTGTGCTATTGTCATTAAACTACCTAACAAGCTAGGCACTGAACATTTAGCTAGTTCAGGATTTTGTCTTACACAAGTAATTGCTATTCTAGTAAATCTATCACTATTTAAGTGCTTTAATTTTCTTTTTCTTCTCTAACTCTTCTATCTCTGATTTAACAGCTTTGTACTCTTCGCCCTTAAATTCCTATCTCATCAAGTTCAAAAACCTCTTCATTTTCTTTCTCAGACTGTTCTAATAGATATTTTGAATATGAATCAGAACCGTCAACCATTGGTGGTATTTTTTTAAGAATATGATTTTTCCAAAAATCATTAGCTCTCTTTTCAATAAGCTCCTGATCATCGAGATCTCTCTCAATGTAGAACTCTTTATAATCATTTCCACCAATCAAGCAAGCTATATAAGCAAACTTTAATCCTGTTACATAAAGATAATGTTGAACTTGTGCATAATATGATTGAGGCACTGTGTCACCTGTCCACTCTTCTTTGTTATATGCTGATGTAGTTTTAAGCTCTATAACTCCGTATCTGTCAGTTTTAGCATCGTAAAACATTCCATCGACATTTGCCACGCATACACCTCTTTGAATTGTGTAAGGTACAGTATAGCACTTGAATTCAGGATGTACCTCAGCAAATTCTTCAAATACTACTTTCTCAAGTTTATGTCCAAAATGTGTAAATCTATTACTAATATTTTTATTTCCCTCTGTTTTATCTATATAGACATCAATAGCAGACTTCCACTTATTAACTCCAAGTATAGCTCCTATGTCAGAGCCTCCAACTCCTATTCCTCTTAGATCGTGCCATTGCTCTTGATTTTCGTAAGAGTAAATTTTTACGATTGGAGGAACAATAGTTTTTAGATCTTCCTTAGTTAACTCTTTTTTATCCATTTCAATTTTTTTAATAAGTTCTTCAAGTTCAGCCTTTTTTAATTTGCTATAACCTTTCAAACCTAGTGATTTAGCTTTTTCTCGTAGCTCTTTAACAGTCATAAAGACTCACCTCTCTTTTAAATTTTTGACATGGCTCTCATCAGTGTGAGAGCTGTGTTAAAAACTT
>JAUNAY010000019.1 GCA_030527385.1 Fusobacterium sp.
TCTTCCATCTCTTTCAGTTATAATTTTTTCTTGAAATACTTTAGAAAATTGTGGTTCATTAAATAGTTCATCAAATTTTCTTTTTATATTCATTGAAAGAGTTTTCTTATGAAATCTAATATCTCTCAAATCTAAAGAGGCATCATCTTTTATCTCTTTATTGTTATCTATTGCTTTATTTATAATGTCTTCTATTGCTCTAAGCATAGGCACATCATTAAACTTGTCTTTTAAATCTCTATATTTTCCTAAATCTTCAAGTCTATTTTTAAAAACTCTAAAAAGTCTTAGATTATAATTTATATCCCATAAATCTTCAACATCTAAATATGTTCCTATCAATTGAGATTTTTTAGTTAATTTACAAATATCTTTCATTCCAGCAGTTTCTAATCCGCCATCATATTTTACAAAATCTGTAAAATCTCTTAAAATATCAAGTTCTCTATTTAAAGAACTAAAATCTTTAAATGGTTCCATACTCATTATTTTATAATGATTTTCTTCTATTGCACTATAACTAGCTAACTCTTCTCTTAACTTGTCAAATTCCAATACTGTATAACTATGTTTATTCATTTTTTACCACCTTGTTATATATTTACGTTCAGGTTTATTATATCACAATTCTTGATTTTTCTTAAAGAATTGTGAATATTTTTAAAAAAAACTTGATATTTTCTCTATTTAATGATACAATTATTTGCAATTGTATTTATAATTGCAATCAGGAAAGAGGTGACATAGAATGCAAAGATGCGAAATTACAGGAGTTGGAATTATCAGCGGTAACCAAATTTCTCACTCTCACAGACTTACTAGAAGAGTATGGAAACCAAACCTACAAGTTACTACTATTATGGTAAACGGAACTCCAGTTAAAGTTAAAGTTTGTTCAAGAACTTTAAAAACTTTAAGAGGAGCTAGCGAAGCTGAAGTTATGAACTTATTAAAAGCTAATGCTTCTACTTTAAGTGCTAGACTTGCTAAATACCTAAACAAATAGTCAAGGTATGAATAAAAAAAGACAGCTTATCAAGAGCATGTCTTTTTTTTATTTTTTGTAATTTTCAAATTATAACTCTTTGTCAAAAAAAGAAAAAAGGCTAGAACATAAGTTCTAGCCTATAAGAAACTATTTTTCAATTCTTGTGTAAGGAATTAAAGCGATGTTTCTAGCTCTTTTGATAGCTTTAGCTATTCTTCTTTGTAACTTAGCGTTAGCTCCTGTTACTCTTGAAGGATTGATTTTTCCTTTATCAGATACAAATCTTTTTAAAAGGTCTACGTTTTTATAATCAATTTCTTCAGCTTTAACTCTTAATTTAGCTCTTCTTCTTCTGAATTCTGCCATTTCAATTAACCTCCTTTGATTTATCCTAAATTCTTATAATTAGTCTTGTTTAACTATGATGTATCTTAGTAATTCTTCAGCGATGTTTAATTTAGATTCAACATCAGCGATTTGAGTTCCTTCGATTTCAAAAGTTCCTAATACATAGAATCCAGTTTTTTTCTTATCAATAGGATAAGCTAATTTTCTTTCTCCCCATTTTTCAGTTTTAGCTATTGTAGCTCCAGCTGCAGTTAAAATTCCGTTTACTTTTTCAACTACTGCATCTCTACCTTCTTCTAAAATTGTTGGGTTGATGATGTACATAATTTCGTATTTTTTCATTATTTTACCTCCTCCCTATGGTTTTAGCCCAAAACACAAACGTTTTTGAGCAGGGCAACAACATACTATATCATTTTTTACACTTTTTTTCAAGTAGTTATTTTATTTTTTTGAACTTCTTATCCAAGGTGGTAGATCAAGTTCTGATCTTTTACTATCATCAACAGTTGTAGTAGTTACTGTTTCTGTTTTTTTAGCATCTACACTGATAAACGGCTCACTTTTTTCTTGTTCATTTACAAAGTTATTTGCAATAATAGTAACTTGAACTTTATCTCCAATTTCTGGATCAATTACAAGTCCAAACATTACATCGTCAGCAGTTTTTCCAGCTGCATCTCTTATCATATCAGAGATAGTTTGTGCTTCCATCAAAGTAATATCTGGTGAACCAGTGATATTAATAAGTATTTTACTTGCACCTAAGATAGATTTTTCTAGTAATGGAGATAGTAAAGCTTTTTCTGTTGCTTTTACTGCTCTATTTTCTCCCTCTCCTTCTCCAAATCCTAATACAGCAACACCTGAATTTAACATAGTTGCTTTAATATCTGCAAAGTCAAGGTTTATAAGTCCATTTCCAATCATAAGATCAGCAACACCTCTTATACCTATCTTTAAGATATTATTAGCTTCTTTAAACGCATTTTGAAGAGTTATAGTTTTATCTGGTAGTTCAAAAAGCTTGTCATTTGGTATTATAACAAGAGCATCTACTGCTTTTTTAAGGTTTTCTATTCCTACATCTGCGTTATTTTTTCTTTTTCTTCCTTCAAATGTAAATGGTCTTGTAACTACTGCCACAGTTAAAACACCTAATTCTTTTGCAACTTTTGCAATTACTGGTGCAGCACCTGTTCCAGTTCCTCCACCCATTCCTGCTGTTATAAATAACATATCTGTCTCTTCTAAAAGATTTTTAATTTTTTCTACATCTTCTTCAGCTGCTTGTCTTCCTATTTCAGGATCTGCTCCAGCTCCTAATCCTCTTGTTAATTTTTCTCCAAGTTGAATTCTAACATCTGCTAAAGATTTGTTTAAATCTTGTGCATCAGTGTTAGCTGCTATATATTCAACTCCTCCTACACCAGAAGAGATCATATCATTGATTGCATTTCCTCCAGCTCCTCCAGCTCCTAATACCTTTATCTTTACTAATTCTTGATCTATCAACATAAAACGCCCCCTTACTTTTTTACTATATCTTCACTATAATATTAAATAAAATTAGAAAACCAACTTTTAATTCCAGTTAATACTCCATCTTTCTTCTCTTTTGGTTCTTTTTTTTGAGTTTCCTCTAAAAGTTTTTCTAAATTTTCCAAGTTATCATCTGTACGTTCATCTAGCTCTTCTTGAATTTCTGGCTCTGGAGAATTTAATCTATTTTGTATTTTTATATATTCATTTTCCATTATCTCTGTAAATATACCAATTACTGTGGCTTGGCTAGAATCTACATCTTCTAAACCTCTAAAAGCTGTTGGAAGAACCTTTCTTACAACATAACCAGTTTTTTTATTTATTTTTTCAGGAAGCCCATCTATTGCTACTGCTCCCCCTGTTAAAACTAGTCCTTTTCCTAAATATCCATTAAATCCAGATTCTTCTATTGTTTGAGCTATAAAATTAATTATATCTCCTGTTCTAGCATCTATTATCTCTTTTATTTTATCTATCGCCACTGTTTTATTTGTTCCACAATAGATATGATCTCCGTGTACCTCTTTATTTATTAGTTTTGAAAGTATTTCAAAAGCTTCGTGTTTTGATATTTGTAACATATAACTTATGTCACTTACATAGTGCATTCCTCCAAGAGGAATAGTTTTTGTATATATCAATTTATTATTTTTAAATACTATTATATCTGTTGAGCCTTCCCCTATATCAATAAGAGCCACTCCCATTCTTCTATCTTCATCATCTAAAACAGCTTTTGCTGAAGCATAGGCATTTAAAAGTATATCTTCAACCTCTAACCCAGCTCTATTTACTACCTCTACAAGTTTTTCAACTTCAGCTTCATCAGTATATATTAGATGAATATCACCTTGAATCTCTTTTCCAACTGTTCCTATTGGATTTTTAATTATACCAGAGTTATCAACTCTTATATTATAGATCTCTTTTTTTAAAATTCTCTCTTTTCCACTAAGAAGTTCGTGAGCAGCCATTCTAAACAGAGTCTCTACCTCTTTTTCTGTTATCTCTTTTTCATCAAACTGATATTTCATATTTGTAGTTCTTGATTTTATTGCTTCTCCACTAATTCCTATGGATACCTTTTCTATATTTTCACCAGTTTGATCTCTCAATTTTCCTAAAGCATATGCTATACTTTGACTAAGCTCTTCAGGATTTTCTATAATAGATTTTTTCATTCCTTTTGTTGGAGCCTCTGCATAACCTAAGACTTTTAATTGCGATCCATCATCAGATAGTTCTCCAATTACAGCCTTTACTTTCATATTTCCAATATCTAATGCTGTTTTTACTATACTATCTCTTCTACTTATCACCGCTTTTTTCACCTACACTTTTTACTATGAAATCATTAAATCTCAAGTCTATATATTCTACCTTCTTAGTTTTTATCAATTCAGAATATAGAGTTTCTAGCACTTTATATTTTTCTTTTTCTACATTTTTATTGGTCTTTATAATAGTTCCATCTATTAAAATCATCTCTACACAATTTTCATCTATTTTATAAATTTGAGATATAAGATCTTTTAAAAGATAGTCCCCTATTAAATCCAATAAATTTTTTAACTCAAGAATTTCATCTGTTTTCTCTGCAACAATAAGTGGAATATCTTTTCTTGTGTTCTCTTTAAAAGTTCCAAATATAATTCCCTCATTATCTACTAGACAAATATTGTTTTTTACCTGAGCATAATAAGCTAATTCTTTCTCTTCTATTATTATTTTTAACTCTCCTAATTGTGGATTTTCAAACTTTATATTTTTTACTCTTACATCTTTTTTTAACTCTTTTTCTAGTTTAGAAAAGTCCAAATCCCATATGTTACTATTATAAATAGTATTTCCCATTTCTGTCAATTCTAATAATAATATTTTTGGATTTCCTACTATATCTACCTTATCTATTTTAAAATAATCTAAAGTTAAAAACTTTGAGGGAATAGAAAAAATCAACCAACTTATTCCCAATAAAGTGAAAGTTCTTATTATAAAACCCAAAAAAATCCCCTCACTTTTTATTTTCTATTTTTTAAATGTATCTACCATTATTTTTACAACATCATCATAACTATACCCTTTTAATGTTGCTAAATCTGGAATAAGACTTGTTTTAGTCATTCCTGGAAGAGTATTTACTTCTAAGAAATATAGCTCGTTATCTTTTAGAAGAAAATCACTTCTTGAAATTCCTTTTAACCCTAAAACTTTATGAACTTTTTCAGCATTTTTTATAGCTTCATCATATGCTTTTTTATCTATTTTTGCTGGATATTCGTGTACAGATCCTCCAAGGGCATATTTTGATTCATAATCATAAAATTCATTTTTAGGTATAATTCTTAAAACTCCTAATCCCTCTCCATTGATAACACCAACAGTAAGTTCATCTCCTGCTACCATCTCTTCTATAACAATTTTTTTATCTCCTAAAGCTTCTTTAGCTTTTTTTGCTTCTTCCTCGTTATTACAGAAATAGATTCCTACGCTTGATCCCTCAAGTGCTGGTTTTATTACTACTGGAAATATATCAATATCCTCTATTTTCTCAAAACTTTTTGGAGTTCTAATTCCTGCTGATGCCACTAATTTTTTTGTAAGAACTTTGTCCATAGCTATTGCACTTGCAGTTGCTCCAGATCCTGTATATGGTTTTCCTAACATATCAAGCAACCCTTGTACTCTTCCATCTTCTCCAAATCCTCCGTGAAAAGCTAGATACGCAAAATCATACTCATTGTCTGTAAATGCTGAAATTAGATTATTTTTATTTACATCTACACCATAAGCATCATATCCTTGTTTTAATAAACTTTCAAGTATTGATTTTCCACTATTTAAAGACACTTCTCTTTCAGAAGAAACTCCTCCCATAAAAACTGCTATTTTCACAACAATGCCTCCTAATTCTCTTCACCTTTAACTATTATAATCTCTTCCTCAAGTGCTATATTATATTTTTCTTTTATTGTTTTCTTTACAAGTTTTAAAATATTTGAAATATCTTCAAAAGTTGCAGTCCCTCTATTTACTATAAAGTTAGGGTGTTTTTCAGAAATTTGAGCTCCACCTATCATAGTTCCTTTAAGTCCTGCTTCTGATATTAACCTTGCTGAAAAATCTCCCTTTGGATTTTTAAAAGTACTTCCTAAATTTGGAAGATCAAGAGGTTGTTTGCTCTCTCTCAAAGCTTGTATTTCAATTACTTTTTTTAAGTCAAATCCATCTTCAAACTTAAATGTGGCACTTATTATTATCCATTTTTTTTGCTGTATCTCTGTATGTCTATATGAAAAATTTATATTCTCTTTTTTTATTTTTCTTATTTGATGATTTTCATCAAACACTTCTATCTCAGATATACAATCAAAGATTTCGCTTCCGTAAGCCCCACCATTCATATACACAAGCCCTCCAACACTTCCAGGAATTCCTGCAAGATTTTCAAGCCCTGTATAGTTATTTTTATTCATAAAAGCTATTAACTTATTAAAATCAAGTCCTGCTCCTACCTCTACTACTCCTCTTTCTATCTCTCTTATTTCGTTTAAATTTTTTGTAGAAACAAAAGTTATATCTAAGTTTTTATCATCTATAAGAGTATTTGTACCATTCCCTAATAGAAATATATTTTTATTATTTTCTATTATCTCTTTAAGTTCATTTTTATCTTCAACTATTATAAATTTTTTGGCTACTCCACCAACTTTCATATTTGAATGCTGTTTCATCACATAATTTTCAAAAACTTTCATTATCTAATTTTCCCTTCTAATTTATCTGCTATTCTATGTGCTATCTTTGATATATCTCCTGCTCCCATAAACATAAATACTCTATGTCCTTCACATTCTAATACTCTTTCATCTACCTTTTCTGGATTTTTTTCAATAGTTACTTTTGTATCCTCTATTACTGCTCCTAAATCCTCAACACTTACTCCAAACTCATCTTTTTCTCCAGCTGCATATATAGGTAAAATTATTACCTCTTCAGCTCCTAAAAAAGCATCTTTAAAACTATTTAATAAAAATTTTACTCTGCTGTAACGGTGTGGTTGAAAAATTACAGTAATTTTCTCTTTTTCTATTGATTTTGCTCCTTGTAAAGTAGCTTTTATCTCTGTTGGGTGATGTGCATAATCATCAACTACTTTTATCCCTAACTCTTTATCATCAAAAAGTATGTCATATCTTCTTTTTGATCCTTTAAAATGTGTTAGAGCTTTTCCTAAATACTCCTCTTCCACTCCAAATTTTTTAGCAAGATATATAACTGGTAAAGAGTTTGAAATATTATGATCTCCAGGAACTGACAAAGTATAATTACCTACCAACTCTCCTTTTACATAAACATCATAATTTATCTTTCCATCTTGAATTTTTATGTTTTGAGCATAAATATCTGCATTTTTATCTTTTATACTATATGTTGTTATCTTATCACTATTTTTATTAAGTGCTACTTGCTTTAAGTTTTCACAATCTATACAAACAATAACTTCCTTTTCTGTTTGATCCATAAATTGAGAAAAAGATTTATTGATATTTTCTAAACAACCGTGTGTATCTAAATGATCCTCCTCAATATTTGTTATTATTGAGTATGCTGGAGTCATATATAGAAAAGAGTTATCACTCTCATCTGCTTCAGCTATAAAATACTCTGATTTTCCTGGTTTAGCATTTGATCCAATCTCTGGTAATATTCCCCCAACAACTATTGTTGGATCTTTTTCTAACATAACAGTTGACATCATAGAGCTTGTAGTAGTTTTTCCGTGTGTTCCTGCCACTGCTATTCCTGTTTCTTCATTTAAAAGCATAGCTAAAAGTTCTCCCCTTTTAACTATTTTTATCCCATTATCCATAGCGTATTTATACTCTGGATTATCTTTTTTTATTGCACTTGAAGCTATTACCATATCACACCCTTTTACGTGTTCAGCTTCGTGGCTATTATATACAGTAATTCCCATACTTTCAAGCTCTTCTGTTACATAACCTCTAGTGAGATCTGCTCCCTTCACATCATAGCCCTTTATTTTCATTATTTTGGCTAATCCGCTCATTCCAATACCATTTATTCCTATAAAGTAAATTTTTTTCATCAACTTAATTCCTCCAAATATCTAAATTATTAATAATTTTCTCCACTGCATTTGATTTTTTTAAAGCTCTTATTCTAACTTTCATAGATTTTAAAGCATCTTCATTTTTTAATAATTCAAGAGCTTTTTCGATAGCAACTTCAGCATCTGCATTACTATAAACAAGTGCTGAGTTATTCTCCTCTAAAATCTTTGCATTATCATATTGCCCAACTTTTAAAGAATTATATGGAATTATTATTGATGGTTTTTCTAACTCTATTATCTCTGAAATAGTCAATGCTCCTGCACGACATATTATAAGATCTGCCGCTGCCATTATATTTATCATATTGTTAAAATATGGTTTAACTGTATCTGACATTTTTGTTCTAACTATCTGTGTTGTAATTTCATCATAATTTTTTTCCCCAGTTGCCCAATATACTCTAAGTTTTTTATCTTCTAAAAATTTATCCCAATTTTTTATAACTGCATCGTTAATATCTTTGGCTCCTAAGCTTCCTCCAGTTATAAGAATAACTTTTTCTCCATCTTCAAGTTTTAATCTCTCTTTTTCTTCATTTTCACTTACATAGTTGATCTCTTCTCTAAGAGGATTTCCTGTAACTTCAAATTTTCTTTGATATTTCATTGGAATATCATCATAAGTCTTGTCAAAAGCAAGAAAAGTTTTTACTGCAAACTTATAAAATAGCTTATTTGTCCAACCTAAATTTGCATTTTGCTCCTGTAAATATATTTTTTTTCTAAGTAAAATTCCTCCAATTATAATAGGCACAGATATATAGTTTCCAAATCCTATAATAGCATCTGGTTTTTCCTTATAAACTATCTTTATTCCTTCCCAGACACCTTTTATATATTTTAAAATAGTTTTAAAACTTCTCGGAGGTTTTATATCTAAACCTATAAATCTAAATCCAGCTTCTGGAACTATATCTTTTTCCATTCTAATGCTTGTACCTACAAATAGCACATCTATATTTTTTATTTTTAACCCTTCAGCCACAGCAAGAGCTGGATATATATGCCCACCTGTGCCTCCAGTTGTCAATATCACTTTTTTCAAAATTCTCACCTTCCAAAGATCTCTCTTACCAACTCTTTAAATACCTCTCCACGATGTTCAAAACTTTTAAATTGATCAAAGCTTGAAGTAGCTGGTGATAATAATACAGTTTCCTCTATATTTTTATCAAATCTTTCTTTCATATTCAATAGGCAACTTCTCAAATCTCTTAAAAGATATATTTTATCTTTACTATACCCACTCAATAGTAGCAACTCATTTAACTGATCTGCTATATCTCCTATTAAGTAAACCTCTTTTACACTTGATTTTATTAGTTCTATAAGAGGTGTCCAATCCAATTTTTTATCAAATCCTCCACAGATAAGAATACAATCTTTAAAAGCTTCTACTGCAAATTTTGTAGAATCAATATTAGTTCCCTTTGAATCATTTACAAATTTTATTTTTCCACAATTAAAAAATTCTTCCATTCTATGCTCTATATTTCCAGTTGTATATAGAAACTCTCTTATTTTTTCATCAGATATTTTTAATATCTTAGCTATTGCCACAATAAACAAAACATTTTCTTTATTATGTTCCCCTTTTAGCGTTAGCTTTGAACAAGATAAAATTTCATCATTTCCCTTGTAAAGTATATCATTTTTTATATAAAAATCACAATTATTATTATTTTTTTTTGTTATAAATATTTTATTTCCAGTTATTAATTCTTTTCTTTTTAAAATCTCTTCTGAATCACCATTCACTATAAAATAATCCTCTGAAGTTTGATTTTTTCCTATATTAAATTTTGTATCATAATATTCTTCAACACTTTTATATCTTGATAGATGATCAGGAGCTAAATTTATAACTAAGGATATATCAGCTTTAAAAGTTTTTAAATTTTCTAATTGATATGAACTAAGTTCTAAAACTATATAATCTAAATCTTTATTTTCAAGTAAAAGTTCTGCAAAAGAAACCCCGATGTTTCCTGCATATTTGCTTTTATATCCTGCATACTGCAAAAGCTCTGTAACCTTTGTCGTTGTTGTCGTTTTTCCATTTGTTCCTGTTATAGCTATTATTTTACTTTTTTTATCCATATATTTTATCATATATCTATAACTTAATTCAATTTCATCTATTATTTCAATACCCTTTTTTTTAGCTTCTACCACTAAATCATTATATGGAACTCCTGGACTTTTTATAAAAAGGTCTATATTATCTAAATATTTTATTCCATCTTGAGATGATATTCCTTTTTTGTCGTCCACTAGTATTATCTCATATCCTATTTTTTCCAATAATTTACAAGCACCTAAACCACTTACACCCGCTCCAAAAACTATTGCTCTCTTCATTCTCCACCTCTATTTTTATTTTTTCCCATAATAGACGTAAAACCACGGTTTTATCCGTGGTTCTATCTTATAGTATTCCTCTCATTCTAATTATTCCCAATGCTATTATACCAAATATTAGTGTAGTAATCCAAAATCTCATAGTTACTTTAGTTTCAGCAAGTCCTATCAACTCAAAGTGATGATGAATAGGTGCCATTTTAAATACTCTTTTCCCTCTAAGTTTAAAAGATCCCACTTGAATTATTACTGACATTGCTTCTACAACAAATATTATTCCAATTATTGGAAGGATAAGTTCCTGCTTTAATAGTATTGCTACAACTCCAAGAACTCCTCCTAAAGTTAAAGATCCTGTATCTCCCATAAATATTTGAGCAGGGTAGAAATTGTACCATAGGAATCCTAGTCCAGCTCCACACACAGTTGATAAAAATACTGTCATCTCTCCTGAACCTGCTATATAATAAAGATTTAGATGCTCACTCAAATTTACATTTCCTGTAAAATATGAAATTACTCCAAGAATAGTAGAGCAGATTATCATAGGCATTATAGCAAGCCCGTCTAGTCCATCTGTTATGTTTACTGCATTTGATGTTCCCATCAAAATTATTATTACAAAGAACAACATACCTATGCTTCCAAGATATAACATACTTCCTGAAAGTAGTGGATTTATAATGGATAAATCCAACATCTTATCCCCTGTAAGTCCTAAGAAGTTTACAAACAGCCATACAAATATTGCTATTATTCCTTGTCCTAATAATTTTTTTCTTCCTGAAAGTCCTCTTTTATTGACAGTAAACTTTTTATAATCATCTATAAACCCAATTGAAGCAAATCCTAACATAGATATTAGTAATAAAATTATAAAATTATTTGAAATATCTGCTACAATTAGATTTGTTATAAGCATCACAATCACAATTAAAACTCCACCCATTGTAGGTGTTCCCTTTTTTGAAAGATGTGATGCAGGTCCTTCCTCTCTTATCTTTTCACCAAATTTTTTTACTTTTAAATAGTTAATAAATGGTTTTCCAAAAATTAATACCAACAAAAACGACAAAGTAAAGCTTATAAATCCTCTCAAATATATAGATTTTAAAAATTCTAAGCTTTGAAAATACTCTCCTATTAAATATAACATCTCTTTTTCTGCTCCTCACTTATCTTATTATCTCTTCTAGTTTCATTCCACGAGATCCTTTTAATAAAACTGCAACTTTTTCTTTTTCACCATCTATTAAATTTATTATCTCGCCTTTATTATCAAAACATCTTATTTTATCATTTTTTTCTAATAAATCATAAGCTTTTTTCATTCTTTCTCCATAAAGATATATTTTGTCACTCTTTATATTTAAAGCTTTTTTTATCACCTCTTGATGAAATTCTATCTCTTTTTCTCCTAATTCCAGCATATCACCCAAAACTAATATCTTTTTAAGATTATTATATAGTTTGTCAAAAGTATTAAGTGAAAATTCCATAGAGATTGGACTTGCATTGTATGCGTCATTTATATATATAACTTTTTCAGTCTCTATCTTTTGGAATCTCATTGGAGTAAGCTCAAGATTTTTTAATCCACTTTTTATCTCTTCATAAGCAAGTCCAAATCTTTTTCCTATTGCTACTGCCATTCCAGCATTTAAAGCATTATGCTTACCATTTAGATTTAAACTATATTCCTCATTATCAATATAAAAATTCATTCCATCATTACTATCATTAAATCTCTCTATAACAAAATTATTTTCTTTGTCAAAACCGATTTTATTTCCTAAAAGATTTTTTAAATATAGATCATCACCAACTATATAAAGATTCTCTGAAGAGATATAATTTAACAACTCTGTCTTAGCTTTAAAAACATTCTCTCTAGTTTTTAAAAATTCTAAATGTGAATCTCCTATATTAGTTATTACTCCTATATCTGGTTTAGCTATACTAGATAATAAATCTATCTCATTAAAGCCACTCATACCCATTTCAAGAACTACAACTTGATCTTTTTCAGTCAGTTGTAATATTGTGTATGGTAATCCTATATGATTATTGTAATTTCCCTCTGTTTTTTTAGTTATATATTTTTTTGAAAGAACTGAGTATATCATATCTTTTGTTGTAGTTTTTCCATTGCTTCCAGTAATAGCTATCACTTTTAATCCTAAAGCTTTTCTATACTCTCTTGCTAAATCTTGCATAAATTTAACACTACTCTCTACTTTAAATACTCTTTTATCCTCTCCTAAATATCTATCTGCTATTACAATAGAGGCACCATCTTTTAAAACTTGATCTATATAATTATTTCCATTATTTATAGCAAAAAATATGTCTCCTTTATTTACTTTTCTGCTATCCATAACAACTTTTTCTATCTCAATAAAACCTAATCTCTCACTTATTCTCAATAAATTATCAAGAACTGAAAAAAGTATCTTCATATTTGTCCCCTCTTTATTTTAAACTCAATGCAAAATCATATAATGAATCATAAACTGCAACTTTTCTATCTGCTAATTTTTCAATATTTTCTAAACCGTGTCCAGTTTTTACTAAAATAGGAGTTAATTTTGCATTAAATCCAGCATCTATATCTGCTAATGTATCCCCTACCATATATGATTGCTCTCTATCAATATTTAAGTCTCTTATTGCAGAGTCTAACATACCTGTTTTAGGCTTTCTGCACTCACAATCAACCTTATACTTGCCTATCCCTTTCTCTGGGTGATGTGGACAATAATAAAACCTTTCAATCTGTATTCCCTCTTCTTTTAATCTATCATTTATATGATTATTTAATTTTTTTAAATCATCTTCTGTATAAAATCCTCTTGCTATTCCAGATTGATTTGTAACTACTGCTAACACATAACCTAAAGATACAAATATTTTTAAAGCTTCAACTACATTTTTTTCAAATTCAAAATCTTCTATTTTATGTAGATAATCTTTTTCTACATTTATAGTTCCATCACGATCTAATAAAATCGCTTTTCTTTTTATTTCACTGCTCATCTTATATCCTTTCTACCTTTAAACTTGTATACTATAAGATGATACCCCATATTTCATTTTTTGTACATAGTTTTATAAAAATATTTATTAATTTTTTAGTTTCAAAAAATAAAAAAAAGCTTGGCGAGTTCCTATCCTCCCAGGAGGCTTCCCTCCAAGTACTTTCAGCGTTTACGGGCTTAACTTCTAGGTTCGGAATGGATCTAGGTGTACCCCCGCAGCTATTCTCACCAAGCTGTGTTTGAATATCTTCTAATGAAGCACAGATTTTCATCTGTATCTCATTAATTATAATCGTAACTTCGTTACTCTTTAATTAATGGAACATTCGAAACTATATAGTAAATCTTTTAGGTTAAAACTTTGACTTATTAGTATTGGTC
>JAUNAY010000020.1 GCA_030527385.1 Fusobacterium sp.
TTCTAAGTTATTTTTAGTATCAAGTTTCAATTTTTCAGTAATATCTTTATTTAAAATTATAAAGTTAGCAGTAGTAATCTCTTTTTGATATATATCTAAATCATCTTCAATTTTTCTCATTCTTTTAACTTCATCATCAGAAATAGATTTATTGCTATGGTATATATCTTTTAAAGTAGAAAACATCTCACTGATATGTTTTCCCATATTTAAAACTTCAGTTTTAGTTTGACCAACAACAATACTTGGAGTTTTTAACATCAATTCATCAATATGAGTAATTCTTTCGCTTTTAACTTCATCATCTTTTACAACTTTTGTTAAGAAATCAGCAAGTATACCAATGAATGGAGTAAATAATATTACGTTAGAAATATTAAACATAGTGTGAGCTGTTGCAATAGCCATAGTTATATTCTCTTCTGGGCTTCCAAAATTTGAAAGGAAGTTTAAGTACAAAGGGAATATTGAAGTAACCCAAATAACACCTACTGTGTTTATAATAGTGTGTGCATAAGCAGCTCTTTTAGCGTTAGCATTGGCATTTAAAGTAGCAAGAAAAGCAGTTATAGTAGTACCAACATTTTCTCCAAGGACAAGTGCCACAGCAGTAGGATAGTCAATTAGTCCTTGTACAGCAAGAGTAATAGTAATTCCTAAAGTAGCAGAAGAAGATTGAACTATTGCTGTAATAAGTGCTCCAATAAATGCAACTTTTAATACCCCAAAATATGTATCAGCAGAGAAAAGACTGAAAAGTCTAACAAACTCTGGCATACTTCTAACAGGTTTTAAACCATTACTCATAAGTTGAAGTCCTAAGAAGATCATTCCAAGTCCCATAAATGTTAAAGCTCTAGTCTTAGCTTTTTCACCTTTTAAGAACATATATAGAATAGCTCCAGCTCCAACCATAGGAAGTCCATATTTCCCTATATTTAAAACAAGAATCCAACCAGTTATTGTAGTTCCTATATTAGCTCCAAAAATAACCCCAAGAGCTTGTTTTAAAGTTAAAAGAGAAGCATTAACGAATCCAATAGTCATAACAGTACTAACAGATGATGATTGAACTAACATAGTTACTAACATACCCATCAATATAGCTACAACTCTATTAGTTGTTAATAAAGCTAATATTTTCTTTAATCTTTGTCCAGCTAATTTTTGCATTCCTGAAGACATACTGTCCATTCCAAAAAGAAATATTCCTAAACCTCCAAGAACATTGAATGCAATCTCTAAATACATTTTTCCTCCTAAAAAATAAGTTAAACTTCTATCAGAGAGATATTAACATTAATATGTAATAATAATGTTAATATTATGTAAAAAATATGTAAAAAAATATAATTTTAGTTATTTTATATTGATTTAAGGCAGTTATAAAAAGTTAATATAAAGTAAAAATGTATAATTTTTATAAAACCTATTTTTTATTATTTTCGTGTAATAATTTTGTTTCCATAGCAATAGAAGTTCTTTTTATTGCCTCTTCAGCTTCTAATGGATTCAATCTATAAAACTCGTTAAATAAAAGATCAATAACAAAAAGTTGAGCCATTTTAGCAGCAATACTTCCAGTTTGTTTAGGAGTTTCCCTAGAACCACAAAGCAGAATTATATCAGCAAATTCACTAGCAAAACTTTTTCTATAATGAGTTATTAAAATAGTTTTAGCTCCTCTTACTTTAGCTTCTGAAAGAAGTCTAGGTCCATCTTGAGTGGCACCAGAATATGAAAAAAGAACTATAACATCATCTTTATCACAATTAGCAGTGACAATAGTTTGTAAGTGTGGATCTGTAATATATGAAAAATTACTAGATACAGTAATAAAACGTCCCCATAATTCTTGAGCCATAATTCCACTAGCACCTTGTCCAAAACAATAAACGTGCTTAGCATCTTTTAAACATCTTGCAGCTTCACAATAAGCTTCTTTATCAATAAGTTGTAAAGTTTGATTTACTGATGCCATATTGTAAGCAAAAAGTTTTTTTGCCATATCATCAAATGAATCATCTGGTAATATTTCGGCATAAGCGTCCATTCCACCATCAGTAAGAGTTGCACTATTAGCTTCAGCAAGAGCATATTTAAACTCTTTATATCCGTTGAAACCTAAAATTTGGCAAAGACGAAAAACAGAAGATTCACTAACTCCACAAATATCTGCAAGTTGGTGTATAGATAGATACTGTGGTTGTGTCGTATTTGAAAGAATATAATCAGCTATTTTTTTTAATGATTTACTAAAAGTAGGATATTCATTAGTTAAATGAAATAAAACATTCTTTTTTATTTTAATCACCTCAGATAATATTTACATATAATATAGATTTAAAAACAAAATTAAAGGAACTATATAATAATATAACAAAAGCTTTAAATGTTTGCAATGAATTTTTTTAAAACAAAAAATATATTTTTAAAATAAGAATGTAAAAAACCTCGACAAATCGAATTAATTTTAAAGAAATTAAAAAAATAAAAATAAAAGTTTCTTTTTTTTTAAAAGAATATTGACATTTTCTTTTATTTTTGATATTCTATTTTTAGAGGTAAGAATATCTAAATAAATTAAGGTATTAAAAAAGGAGAGGTTTAGAATGAGAAATTTGGAAAAATATCAAGGAATTATTCCAGCATTTTATGCTTGTTATGACAAAGAAGGAAATATAAGTGCAGAAGGAGTACAAAAATTAACTCAACACTTATTAGATAAAGGAGTAAAAGGAGTATATGTAGGTGGATCATCAGGAGAATGTATCTATCAAGGTGTAGCAGAACGTAAATTAGTTCTAGAAAATGTAATGAAAGTAGCAAAAGGAAAAATGACTGTAATAGCTCATATTGCTTGCAACAACACAAGAGATAGCCAAGAATTAGCAGCTCACGCAGAATCATTAGGTGTAGATGCAATTGCAGCAATCCCACCAATCTACTTTAAACTACCTGAACACGGAATCGCAAAATATTGGAACGATATGTCAGCAGCAGCACCTAACACTGACTTCATAATTTACAATATTCCTCAATTAGCAGGAGTATCATTAACAATGTCATTATTAAAAGAAATGATGAAAAACCCTAGAGTAGTAGGAGTTAAAAACTCATCTATGCCAGTGCAAGATATTCAAATGTTTAAAGATGAATTAGGAGCAGATAGAGTAGTATTTAACGGTCCAGATGAACAATTACTATCAGGATTAGCTATGGGAGCTGACGGTGGAATTGGTGGAACATATGGAGTAATGCCAGAACTATACTTAGAAATAGAAAGATTATTCAAAGCAGGAGAAATTGCAAAAGCAAGAGAAATTCAATATGAAGCTTGTAGAATAATCTATGCAATGTGTGGATGTAAAGGAAACTTATACGCAGTAATGAAAGCAGTTCTAAAAATGAGAGAAGGAATTGATTGTGGAAGCGTAAGAAATCCATTACCAGAATTAGTAGCAGAAGATATGCCAAAAGTAGAAGCTTGTGCAAAAATGATAGATAATGCAATTGCTAAATTTATAAAATAAATAAAAAATAGATAAGAAGTTTAAGGTGTGGTTATTTTTCTACCACACCTTTTTCTTTATAAATACATAAAATTAGAAAGAACTAAATAATAATAATTTTTTAATAGAAAATACTAAAAAAACATAAAAATATGTAAAAAAATATTGTTGAATGTTGTTTAGTTGTTAAATAAAGAAAAAATAAAAGATAGAAAAATGTAAATGTAAAATTGAAGATTTACTTTTATTTTCTAATATGTAATAATTATAATGTACGTTAAATATGCTTTCAATAAGGAAAGTAAATATGATAAAGGAGGATTTATAACTATGGATCAATTAGAACAATTTTCAATGAATTTCTTCTCATTAGAAGGAAAAGTTGCAGTTGTAACTGGAGGAAATACAGGACTAGGACAAGCTTATGTAGTAGCTTTAGCTAAAGCAGGAGCAGATTTATTTGTTGTAACTTACGATACAGCTTGGGACGAAACTAGAGAATTAGTAGAAAAACAAGGAAGAAAAGTTCACTTCTTCCAAGCAGATCTAACAGATAGAGCTCAAGTAACAGCTACAATAGAAGAATGTGTAAAAGTATATGGAAAATTAGATATATTAGTAAACAATGCAGGAACTATTAGAAGAGCTCCACTATTAGAATATAAAGATTCAGATTGGGACGCAGTAATGGCAATCAATATCGATTCAGTTTACCACCTAAGCCAAGAAGCAGCTAAAATAATGGTAAACCAAGGATCAGGAAAAATCATAAACATCGCATCAATGCTATCATTCCAAGGAGGAAAATTTGTTCCACCTTATACAGCAAGTAAACACGCAGTAGCAGGAATTACAAAAGCATTTGCAAATGAATTAGCTTGCAAAAATATCCAAATCAATGCAATAGCACCAGGATATATCAAAACTGCAAATACAGCACCTATAAGAGCTGACGAAAAAAGAAATGCTGAAATATTAGGAAGAATTCCAGCTGAAAGATGGGCAGATCCATTCGATCTAATGGGAGCAGTAGTATTCCTAGCAAGTAAAGCATCAGATTATGTAAATGGACATATACTAGCAGTAGACGGTGGTTGGCTAGTTAGATAATTTGTTCTAAGCTTTTTAGAAACATAGTAAAGTTATATATTAAAAAGGAGAGGTAAAGATAAATGAAATTAGATGTAAGATATGCAAATCATCCAGAAGATTCAAAACACTACACAACTGAAGAATTAAGAAAACATTACTTTATAGAAACAATATTTGAAGCTGATGAAGCTGCTTTAACTTATTCTCACGTTGACAGAATAATTGCTGGAGGAATTATGCCAGTAACTAAAGAAGTTAGACTTGAAGGAAGTAAAGAACTTGGATCTGAGTTCTTCCTAGAAAGAAGAGAATTAGGAGTAATCAACATCGGTGGAGCAGGGAAAATAGTTGTTGACGGTGTAGAATACAAAATGAATCCAAAAGATGGACTTTATGTTGGAATGGGTTCTAAAGAATTAGTATTTACATCAGAAGATTCAGCTAACCCAGCTAAATTCTATGTAAACTCAGCACCAGCTCATACAACTTACCCAATAGTTAAAATTGACATTGAAAAAGCTAACCCAGTTAAACTAGGAAGCCTAGCTAACTCAAACGAAAGAACAATATTCCAATATGTTCACCCAGCAGTATGTAAATCTTGTCAATTATTAATGGGAATGACTGTACTAGAACCAAATAATATGTGGAATACAATGCCTTGCCACACTCACGAAAGAAGAATGGAAGTTTACTTCTACTTCAATATGCAACCAGAAACAAGAGTATTCCATTTAATGGGAGAACCTACAGAAACTAGACACATAATTATGGCTAATGAACAAGGAGTTATTTCTCCATCTTGGTCAATTCACTCTGGTGTAGGAACAAGCAACTATACATTCATATGGGGAATGGTTGGAGAAAACCAAACATTTACTGATATGGATCACGTAGCTATGGAAGATTTAAGATAATAATAATTGTATTAAATTTATATTTTGATAAAGGAAAGGTAAATAACCTTTCCTTTATTTTTTATTTTTTGAAAAAAATATTTTGGAATAACTTGTTTACGTGATATACTCTAGATGAATATTATTATTTTTTTGAGATAAATATGGGAGGAAAATTGAAAAAAATATATTTATTGATAACTCTTTTATTTTTTATTTTTGGCTGTGACGGAATAAAAAAAGATGAGACAAAAGAAAAAAATAGTAAATTTTTAATATCAAAGGAGCTGAAGGAGTTTACTATTTTTGCAATACATCTAGGGAAAGCTTTTAATGCAGAACTTCCTGTTTATAAAAAAGCTACTGAATTAACAAATATAAAACTGAAAGGAGTGGCTTCAAGAAATCAAAGTGATGAATTACAAGCTTTTCAACTTATGTTAATAACAGGAAATATACCAGATATTATAGGTTATGAATATCCAGAAGAGTTAGAAAAATTAGGAGCTGAGAAAAAAGTTATTCCTTTAGAAGATCTTATTGAGAACTACGCTCCAAATATTAAAAAATTTTTTAATGAAAATCCTGAATATAAAAAAGATGCAGTAGCAGCAGATGGACATATATATATGATACCTAACTATAATGACTATAAAAATATAAGAACTTCCCAGGGATACTACATAAGAAAAGATTGGTTGAGAAAGTTAGGACTTAAAGAACCAAAAACTATTCAGGAATTATATGAAGTTTTAATTGCATTTAGAGATAAAGATCCAAATGGAAATGGGAAAAAAGATGAAATACCAGTATTTGTAAGAGGAAACACAATGAATAAGGTAATAACTTCATTGTTAGATATATTTAAAGCTGAGTTTGGTTGGCACATATCAGAAAAAAATATACCAGTTTTTGGTCCTGCACAGTTAGAATACAAAGTTGCAATAAAAGAGATAGCAAAATGGTTTAAAGAAGGATTAATAGATCAAGAGGCATTTACAAGAAGTATAAGTTCAAGAGATTATATTTTAAATAATAATATAGGGGGATTTACTTGTGATTGGTTTTCAAGTACTGGAAATTATAACAGTCGTTTGGAAAAAAATATACCAGGATTTGAATTTTCAGTAATTTTACCACCAGAATTTAATGGAAAAAGAACTACATCATTTTCAAGACCAAATTATTTAGGCGGTTGGAGTATAACTTCAGTTGCGAAAGATCCTGTAACAATAATTAAGTATTTTGATTTTTGGTATACAGAAGAGGGAAGAAGATTATGGAATTTTGGAATTGAAGGGGTAGATTATAACTTAGTAGACGGAAAACCTAAGTTTACAGAAAAAATATTAAATGATCCACAAGGGCGTCCACCTTTGGCAGTGATTAGAGAAAGTGGAGCACAATATAGATTAGGAATGTTTCAAGATGCGACAAACGAAAGACAGTGGGCAGATCCGCAAACAGTAAAGGATATAGATCTATATATAAAATCAGGAGTAGTAAAAGAACCTATGCCAACATTAAAATATACTATGGAAGAGATAGAAGAACTGTCTCAAATAGAGGTACAAATTAGATCAATCGTGGAAG
Source organism: Fusobacterium sp. (assembly GCA_030527385.1). GTDB lineage: Bacteria > Fusobacteriota > Fusobacteriia > Fusobacteriales > Fusobacteriaceae > Fusobacterium_A. The sequence continues at coordinate 7,094 of JAUNAY010000020.1, forward strand.
AAATGGCACAAATATGGATATTAGGGGTTTCAGATGTAGAAAAAGATTGGAATAATTATATATATAGATTAAATAAGGCAGGACTTGGAAGAGCAACACAGATACAAAAACAAGCATATAGAAGATTTATAAATAAATAGAAGTTAATGGTTTCTAATAGAGTGTACTATTAGGAACCATTTTTTATTTTAATAAGAAGAAATGTATTCATAAATCAAGATAGAAATTTGAATAATAAAAATAAGAGAGATAAATGCCAATAAATTAAATAAAAATTAGAAAATTTTTCTAAAAAATGTAAAAAAAATTCATAAGTTATTAAAAAATATCTTAAAACCTGTAAAAACATAAAAAAAGTTAAAAAATGGTAAATAATAAAACCATATTCATACTAAAAAAAGATAAAAAATACGTAGAAAATACTAAAATATAAATAATCACAATTCTAGTTGAATAGTGAAGATTTACATTTCTTTTAAAACTGATATACTGTGTTGTGTAAGAAAATGAAAAATATAGAAAGAATTTTGACAGAAATGCAAGAATAAAAACTAAGAAATAAAATCAAAGAGGAGGAATAGATTTATGAAAAAACCAAATTTATTATTTGTTTTTGCGGATCAATGGCGTAGAGATGCTATGGGATTTATGGGAAAAGATGAAGTAATTACACCAAATATAGACAAGTTCTCAGAAGAAGCTTTAAATTTTGACAATGCAATGAGTGCGTGTCCATTATGCTCACCAAATAGAGCTACTATGTTTACAGGAACTCACCCAGTAACTCACGGAGTTTGGACAAACTGTAAACCAGGACTACCTAATGTTGGATTAAGAGAAACAGATATAACTCTTATGGACGTATTAAAAGATAATGGATATAAAATCGGATATATAGGAAAATGGCATTTAGATGCGGCAGAAGTAAACTTTGATCCAGAACCAGTATCAGGAGCTAGAAACTGGGACGCATTTACTCCACCTGGTAAAAAAAGACACGGTGTTGATTTCTGGTATTCATATGGAACTTATGATCAACATTTAAAACCTCACTACTGGCACGATGATAATAAAATGATTCAAATAGATCAATGGTCAGTTGAACACGAAACAGATAAAGCAATAGAATTTATTAATAATAATAAAGATGAAGCTTTTTCATTAATCTTGTCGTGGAACCCACCACATACTCCACTAGATTTAGTGCCTCAAAAATATGTTGATATGTATGAAGGAAGAAAATTTAAAGTAAATCCAAATGTATTATTAACTGAAGTAACAGATCATACAGAGAGTGTAAATCCAAGATTAAACTTTACAGATGAAGAGTATCAAGAAAATATAATGAAAAAATACTTTGCAGCTGTAACAGGAATAGATGAAAATTTTGGAAGACTTATCCAAAACTTAAAAGATAATGGAATATATGATGATACAATCATAGTTTTAACAGCAGATCACGGAGAAATGCTATGTGCTCACAGACTATGGAGTAAACACGTATGGTTTGAAGAATCAACAGGAATACCTTTCTTAATCAAATATGGAGATAGATTTGTAAAAGGAAGAACAGATGTTGTGTTAAATGGTGTTGATATAATGCCAACATTACTATCTTTAATGGGATTACCTATTCCAGAATCTGTACAAGGAATTGATTTAAAAGAAGTTATTATAAATGGAAGCGATGTTGAAAACTATGCAATAATGACTGGATACCCTGGACAAATGAGAGCTATTGAAGAGTTCCAAGCTCACGGTAAAGAAAATGTTGCTTATGGATGGAGAGCTATCAGAACAAAAAGATATACTTATGCAATAAATAGAGGATATACAATGGCTCACGGAATCGAAAGATTATTATATGATAATATAAACGATCCATATCAAATGAACCCAATTAGATTAAATGATTGTTCAGAAAATGAAGTAGCAAAAGAACTTGAAGGTAAACTAAGAGAATGGGCTGAAAAATATCACGATAAATTTGAATTTTAATAATAAAAAATATCCAAATATTTAAGGAGGAGAAAGATGGAATTAAGAAAAGAGATTAGAGAAAGATTTTCTCAAGAAGTTGATTTCCCAAAAGAAATGCTATTTGGTGCATTACACGAAGCACTAAAAAAAATAGATGGAAATACAAAAACATTTATTAACACATTCCCAAGACCGTGTAGTACAAATTATGTTTATCCTGGAATTCTAAACGGAGGAGAATGGGACGATTGGACAAGTGGATTCTGGACAGGAATGTTATGGTTAGCGTATGAAATTACAGGAGAAGAAAGATATAGAAAAACTGCTTTCTTCCAAATCAAAAGCTATGATGAAAGAATAACAAACAAAGTTGCAGTAAACCACCACGATTTAGGATTTTTATATACTCCTTCAGTAGTTGCAGGATATAAAATTACTGGAAATGAAAGAGCTAAAAATGCTGGATTAAAAGCAGCAGATCACTTAATTAAAAGATATAAAGAAAAAGGTGAATTTATCCAAGCTTGGGGAGATTTAGATGATCCAACAGCTTATAGATTAATAATAGATTGTAACTTAAACGTACCTCTACTATTCTGGGCAACTGAAGTAACAGGAGATCCTAAATATAGAGAAATAGCTACAAAACATCTTCATACAGCAGCAAGTGTAGTAGTAAGAGAAGATAGCTCAACTCACCACACTTTCTACTTTGATCCAGAAACAGGAAAACCAGTAAAAGGAGTTACAGCACAAGGTGCTTCAGATAACTCAGCTTGGGCAAGAGGACAAGCTTGGGGAGTATATGGTTTCCCTCTAGCATATAGCTACTTAAAAGATGAGAAATTTATAGATCTGTTCAAAAGAGTAACAAACTACTTCTTAAATCACCTACCAGAAGATAATATCTGTTATTGGGATTTAATGTTTGATGAAAAAGATGGAGAAGAAAAAGATACTTCAGCTGCAACAATAGCAATTTGTGGAATCTTAGAAATGTTAAAATATCTTCCTGATTCAGATCCAGATAAAAAAATATATGAAAACGCAGTAAAAGCAATGATGAAATCATTAATTAAAAACTATACAACAAAAGATATAGAAAGATCAAATGGACTATTAACAGATTCTGTATATAGCAAACCAAATGGTTCTGGTGTAAATGAATGTTGTATGTGGGGAGATTACTTCTATATGGAAGCTCTTGTAAGAATAATGAAACCAGATTGGAATAAATATTGGTAAGAATAACTTTTAATTAAATAAATTTAGGAGGAAAGAAAAGAGAGATGGAACAAACTAAAGAAATCAGACCTTTTGGTATGAGAGACAAGATCGGTTATTTATTTGGGGACTTCGGAAATGACGTTATGTTAGTATTTGTAAGTCAATTCCTAATGGTATTTTACACACAAGTTTGGGGAATGGCTCCAAAAGTTGTTGCAACAATGTTCTTAGTTTCAAGACTTGTTGACGCATTTACAGACGTTACAATGGGAAGAATTATAGACATTACTCCTCAAGGTAAAGATGGTAAATTTAAAAAATGGATAAGAATTATGGCTGCACCAGTTGCAATAGCAAGTTTCTTACTATATCAATCAGGTTTAAGAGATCAATCAATGACTTTTAAAATTGTATATATGTATATTACTTACTTACTATATGGAAGTATCTGTTTCACTGGAGTTAACATTCCTTATGGAGCAATGGCATCAGCTATCACAGATAAACCAGACGAAAGACAATCACTTATTACATTCAGAGCAATGGGAGCTTACATTGGAGAATTTATAATCGGATTCTTTGGACCACTTGTTATTTATGAACGTGTAATTAAAGATGGAGCAACTCAAGTATTAATTAGAAATAATGGAGATATCTTCCCAGTAGCAGCTGGAGGAATTTCAGCAGTAGCTATCATCTGTTATGTAATTTGTTATAACTTAACTACTGAACGTATTAAAGTTCCACCTCTAGCAAAAGAAGGACTTTCATTTGGTAAATCAGTAAAAATGATCTTTAGTAACCGTGCTATGATCGGTATTTTAGGAGGAACTGTTTGTTTAATATTCGGTAACCTATTAACTGGAGGAGTTAACGCTTACCTATATGCTTACTACTTCAAAATGCCAGCAGCATTATCAACATACAACGCTATTAAATTAGGAATAGCTTTAGGAATGGCAACACTTGTAACATTAGTTGTTAAAAAAGTAGGAAAAAGAGAATCAATCAGTTTAATGGTTGGATTTGCTGCAGTTGTATTTGCTACATTAAGCTTCTTAAATATTAAAAACCCTTGGGTTTATGTTGCAATTGCTTCAATCGGATTCTCAGGAGTTACATTCTTTGGATATGTAATTTGGGGAGCAATCATTGACGTTATTGACGATTCTGAAATTAAAACTGGAAGAAGAGAAGATGGAACTCTATATGCTATCTACTCATTCTCAAGAAAAGTTGGACAAGCTCTTGGAAGTAGTTTAGTTGGATATGCACTTGCTATCATTGGATTCCAACCAGGAGTTAAAGAACAAACTCAAGAAGTTTTAAATGGAATTTATAAACTTGCAACAGTAGCACCTGCTACATTATTTACACTAGTTGTTATTATGTTTATGTTAGTATATCCACTATCTAAGAAAAAAGTTGATGCTAATGCTGAAACTTTAAGATTAAGAAGAGAAGGAAAAGAAGCTAAATAATTCTCTTTGGAGGAATTATGGAAAAGATAAAAGCATTACTGTTAAATGATAGAATAGAAAGAACAGTAAAAAGTTTAAAAAATAATGGTTTTGATGTTATATGTGTCGATACAGTAGAAGAAGCTGAAAAGTTAACTATGGATTTTATTCCTGAAGGAAGTTCAATTAGTATGGGTGGATCTGTTACACTAAATATGACAGGACTTCTTGAAAAATTTAGAAGTGAAAAATATAAATTCTTTGAAAGATTTAAACAACCTACTTGGCCAGCAACAGTTAAAGTTATGAGGGAATCACTTTTAAGTGATTTCCTTGTAACAGGAACAAATGCTATTACAGAAGATGGATTTCTTATGCAAATAGATTCAGGAGGAAATCGTGTGGCTGGAATGGCTTATGGACCTCATAATGTTATAGTTATCACAGGTGTAAATAAGATAGTAAAGGATATAACTGAAGGGTATGATAGACTTTACTATGCAGGACCTTTAAACTCTAAAAGACTAAATCATAAAACTCCTTGTAATTTCAGTGGAAAATGTGAAAATTGTACTACTGATATGAGAATGTGTAATTTTGTATCAGTAATCAAAAGAGGGGAAAGACCATGTGGAAAAACAAGAGTTATATTAATTAATGATAATTTAGGATATTAGGAGATTAAAATGGAAGAAAATTTAAGATGGTATAAAGAGAAAAAGTTAGATAGACTATGTGAAGTTCTTTTAGATAAAGGCTATCTTATACATAGAGTTTTTTCTGTGAAAGATGCACAAGAAAAAATATTAAGTCTTCTAAATAAGGAACAAACATTGGCACTTGGTGATTCGTGGGAACTTATGAGCAATGAGTTTGTTGAAAAATTAAAAGAGTTTAAATTTTATGATAGATTTGGAGAAAATTCTGAAAAAGTAAAAAGAGAATCACTTCTAGCTGAAATGGCTATATTAGAAGGAGAATTCATTACAGAAGATGGACAAGTTTTAGTTGTAGGTGACTACAATACAAGTTCTGCACTATTTGGAGCTGAAAATATTATTCTTTTATTATCAGAAAATAAAATAGTAAAAGATCTTAATAGTGGATTTTCAAAAATTTCAGAATATGAAAGATATTATAAAATGAGAGCTGAAAAATTAAAAAATATTAATGATGGACTTAGTATTGGAATAATTGAAAACGGTAAAAAGTTCAGCAAGAGAATAACTATTGTATTAACAACAGAAGACACAGGACTATAAAAAATATGAGAGTTTACTTGGGTGTATATCATCTAAGTAGGCTCTTTTTTATTTTTTTAAGGAATATAAAGCAAAATTTTCTTTATAAAAATACCAAAAGTTGATATAATATGTTTAACATTTAAAAATAGTATGTTGATTTTAATAGAAAGGATATGAAATTGTTAGATATATTAAAATTAAAAGTTGGATTAAAGAAAATATTGGGGAAAAAGTCAAAAAGAAATAAAGTAATAGGTTTATTTTTATTTATTTTTATAGCAGTAGCAATTACTTCCTATAAAAAAGTAGCAGATATTAATTTACAAGAGAAGTTGAGAACTCAAAGGGTATATAATGATTTAGAAAGAAAAGCAGAAGTTGTAACTATGACTTTATATGAGTTTAAGTCTAGTGATAAGTATAAAAACTATGTTTTGAGCTTAGCAAGTAATCAAATAATCCCATATAATAAAACACAACTTTTTTTGGAATTAAAAAAAAGAAATAGTGTCTATGGTAAATTAGGATACCTTGTCAGTATAGCAGACAATATTTCAGACTCTATTATAACACCATATGGAACAACAAATAAAAAAGATTTCTATAAATCAATAGGTTTTCCAGATGATATAGAGAAAAAGAAAAAATATGTGAATTGTTTTAGAGATGATATAAATCTCTATTTTAATGATGTAAAAACACAAAATGATGTTATTATAAGTTATATAATATCTTTAGAAAAGG
>JAUNAY010000258.1 GCA_030527385.1 Fusobacterium sp.
TTCATTAAAAAAATTCCATCTCATTTTCTTTGAAAATATAGATTTCATTCTATTGTCACTAAAAATATATAGATAATCTTTTTTTAAATTTTTTCTCTCTGAATATTCAGATACAAAACTTGTTCCATATCCAATATATCTAAAATTTATCAAAATGTCCTCCTTAAACGTTTAAATATCTCCATCTACCTTTTTTAAATACTCTATAAGCTGCTATACTTCTAAATCCTAAATCTATTGACATAACTACCCAAGCTCCTAACAGACCTGTTTCCATCTTATATAAGAAAAGATAAGTCAATGGTATTCTTATTAAATACATTCCAATAGTTGTAATTAAAAGAACTGCTTTGGTATCTCCAGCCCCTCTTAAACAACCACTCATTACCATCGAAACTGCTAAAAAAGGTTGACAAATTGATACAAGTCTTAATGCTCCTGTAGCAAGTTCTTTAATCTCTGGATCATTTGTAAACATTGCAATTATTGTTCCTGGAAGTATAAAGAAAAATAGTCCAAAAGCAGACATTGCTAGTAAAGCCAACATATTTGTTGCCTTAGCATCTCTTTCAGCATTTTTTGGCGAATTTTTTCCAAGTTGTTGTCCTACTAAAGCTGTTCCTGCCACAGAGAACCCAAATCCCATATTAAAAGAGAATGATTCAGCAGTAAGAGCTATTTTATGTGATGTATACGCTATTGTTCCTAAAGATATTACCATCATTTCAAAAACTAACATTCCTACTCTAAATATTCCTTGTTCTATCGCTGCTGGAATCCCTACTTTCAATATTCTTCTTATCATATCTTTATCAACTTTCAAACTTTTTAAAGGTAGAGATACCCAGAAATTTTTTGTAAAGAATGTCAAATAAACAAAAAATACAGTGATAATTCCTCTTGAAATAGTAGTAGCTATTCCTGCCCCTAATACACCCATATTAAAAACAAAAATAAATAAATAGTTTAAAATAACATTCGCTATAACACTAATAATATTTGATATCATAGGAAGAGAAGCTTTATTTATAGAACGATACGCTGCGAAAAATACAACGTTGAAACAAAGGAAAGGTAATCCCAATACAACAGCTTGATAGTATTGAGCTGTCATCTCCATATTCATATCATTAGCTCTTCCAACCAATTTTAAAATATTTCCTTCAAAGAGTAATAGTAGCAAAGTTATAATTAACGATATAGGAATAGAAAGTATAACACTTTGTGCCATTGAGTTTCTTCCCTCTTTTGTGTTATTTGAACCAAAAGCCCTACTTACAATTGCTGTTGTCCCTATACTTATAGCAAAAAACACAGGTATTACAGCTTGTAAGGGTGCATTCCCAACCCCAACAGAACTTATTGCCACAGGTCCTAACTTCCCTACCATCACCATATCAAAAAATCCCAGCAGTGTTTGTACAAATAGATCAGCTATTGCTGGCAGTGCTATTGTTAAAATTGCAGCAAAAACTTTCTTATTTCTTCTCCATTCTCTTTTAATGTCCATCTTCTACTCCCCCTATATACTGTTTTTTCTCTATTTATATTATAATATATTTAATGATTTTTTATAAGATTTTATTGTAAATTTTTAATAAAAATGGGAGCAAAGCTCTGCTCCCATAAATGAGTGTATA
>JAUNAY010000259.1 GCA_030527385.1 Fusobacterium sp.
TGAAGATAGTGAGTTTATGGAACTTCATTTGGATAAAAATTATACTTTAAAAGGTGAGATGGATAGTTTGTATATAAAACTTTATTCTCAAAATAGAAGTTTTGATTCTCTTTTTCAGGAAGCTGAAAATAGAATGCATTTAATCTATATTTTTCTTGCAATTTTAGAGTTATATAAAGATGGGCTTATATTGATAGAGGATAATATAGTGATGAAAAAAGAAAAAGAATAAGATAGTAAGGAGTTTTTTGATGTTTAAAAGTGGACTTCTAGTAATGATAATAACAATGGTAAGTAGAGTGTTAGGGCTTGTAAGAGCTACAATAATAGCTTATTATTTTGGAGCTTCTAGTGCTACTGATGCGTATTTTAGTGCTTTTAAAATAAGTAATTTTTTTAGACAACTTTTGGGAGAGGGAGCATTGGGAAGCTCTTTTATACCTCTTTATAATGAAAAAGTAGAAATTGAGGGGGAGGAGAAAGGTAAAGAGTTTATATACTCTATTTTAAATTTAATATTTGTATTTAGTACTATAATAACTCTTTTAATGATAATTTTTTCAAATGGAATTATAGAACTTATTGTAAATGGGTTTCCTGATGAAACTAAGATTTTAGCTTCTAAGCTTTTGAAAATAATGTCTGTTTATTTTGTCTTTATTAGCTTATCAGGAATGATATGTGCTATGTTAAATAATTTTAAACAGTTTGCTATACCTGCTTCAACATCTATATTTTTTAATTTAGCTATAATAGGGGCTTCAATGGGATTTAGCCAAACTTTTGGAATAGATGCTTTAGCTTATGGAGTTGTAATTGGAGGATTGTTTCAATTTTTGGTAGTTCTTCCATCTTTCTTTAAAATTGTAAAAGGGTATTCATTTAGAATAAATTGGAAAGATCCTTATTTAAAAAAAATATTTATAATGATGTGTCCAATGCTTGTTGGAATAGTAGCTAGACAGGTAAATACAATAGTAGATCAAGTTTTTGCATCATATCTTCAAGAGGGAGGGGTAACAGCTCTTGAAAATGCTACAAGATTATATCTGCTTCCAGTGGGAGTTTTTGGTGTATCAATATCAACAGTTATATTTCCAGTGCTTTCAAAAGCAGTTGCTAAAGATGATATGAAAACAGCAGAAGATAATATAGTTAAAGGTTTGAATATTCTTCTATTTTTAATAGTTCCATCAACTGCTGTACTAACATTTTATGCAAGTGATGTAATTAGACTTACACTTTCGTATGGAAAGTTTGGAGAAGATGCAGTAAAAATTACTTCTGAAGCATTACTTTATTACTCTTTAGGACTATATTTTTATACAGCTATCTATCTTATGACAAGAGCTTTTTATAGTATGAAAAATAGTTCTTATCCAGTAAAATTTTCTATAATTTCAATAGTGATAAATATTGTTTTAAATTTTTTATTTATAAAACCTTTGGCATATAAGGGGTTAGCACTATCAACTTCAATAGCCTCTGGAGTTAATTTTCTATTGTTGTTATTGGTATTTAGACATAAATATATTAACTTTTCTTTAAATAAATCTTTTGTTTTTTTAATAAAAGTAACTATGACAACAGTAGTAGCCTTAGTAATTAGTTGGTATA
>JAUNAY010000021.1:0-12177 GCA_030527385.1 Fusobacterium sp.
TATCTCTTGAGTTATCTATAATATCAAGATTTCTTTGAGTTGTTATATTTAACTCCATTACATTTTCACTGCTTGTATATAATATACTATTTATTGGTAACTCTTTACCTTTTTGTAAATCTAAAACATAATCTAATACCGTTGCAGATACAGTTGTTGCCATTTTTTTATCTTGCATTCCAAAACTATCTAAAGATATAATATTAAAATATTTTTTTAAAAACTCCTCTGATTTTTTCTTTTCTATTACTCTATTCAAATTTACATTTTTTAAAGAGTTATGTTTTTTTAATTCATCAGCATATTTGTCATAAGTTTTTTCATCTAACAATATCTCTTTAGGAGAAAGTTTATTAATCTCACCTAAAAGTTTAAAAACTATATCTTCACTTTGAAATTCACTAGCTTTAAACTCCCCTGTTGTGATGTCCATATAAGAGATAGCTCCTCTATTTCCATCTATTTTTATTCCCATAAGATAGTTATTACTCTTCTCATCTAAATATTCAGTATCTATTACCGTTCCTGGAGTAATTACTCTAGTTACCTCTCTTTTTACTATTCCTTTAGCTGTTTTTGGATCTTCTACTTGCTCACAAATAGCCACTTTATAACCTTTATTTACAAGTTTAGCTATATATGATCCCACCGAATGATATGGAACTCCTGCTAATGGCACATCTTGATCTTTTTCTCTATTTCTACTTGTAAGAGTAAGCCCTAACTCTTTAGATGCTATCACTGCATCTTGAAAAAACATTTCGTAAAAATCTCCTAATCTAAAGAAAAGAAGGCTATCTCTATTTTCTGCTTTTATCTCTTTATATTGCTTCATTAAAGGTGTTTCTCCAGCCACGCCCTCATCTCCTTAAATATTTTCAAGTCCTCTATTTTCTATCTCTATACAATCTTCTGGCTGAATATTTTCTCTAACTTTTTCTAATAGCGATATTATTTCATCATAACTATCTGTATGATTTATTCTATCTTTAAATTCAGCACTTTTTCTAATTCCTTTTAAATACCAACATAGATGTTTTCTAAGCTCAAATATAAAAGGTCTCTCTGGATGTTCAATTTGAGTTCTTCTAGTATGTTCTATTGCCATATCAACCTTTTCTTCTGGTGTTACTGGGTGTAATATCTTTCCATACTCAAAATACTCTCTTATATCTCTTATCAACCAAGGATTTCCAAAAATTCCTCTAGCTAACATTATTCCATCTACACCTGAAAAATCTACTCTTTCTTTGGCATCTTCAGCAGTAAAAATATCTCCGTTTCCTATCACTGGAATATTTACGCTCTCTTTTACTTCTTTTATTATGCTCCAATCAGCTTTCCCTGTATACATCTGTTCTCTTGTTCTTCCGTGAACTGTAATATGTTTACAACCTGTTTCCTCTGCTATTTTTGCTATTTCAACAGGATTTTTTGATTCTTTATATCCAGCTCTTATCTTTATAGAAAGTCCTGTACTATCATTTAAAGCACTTCTTACCTCTGAAAGCATAGCTCTTATATGTTCAGGATTTGCCATCAATGCTGACCCATATCCATTATTAACTATCTTTTTCATAGGGCAACCAGAGTTTATATCTATATGTTTAACTCCTAAACTCTCAACAAATTTTGCACTTTCTACCATTTTTTTTATATCTTTACCAAAAAGTTGAACTGAATCTCCCTCTCTCAATCTAAGTATAACTTTCAAAGTTTTTTCACAAGCAACTTCTAAAGCATTTATACTTACCATCTCAGTAAATAAAAGATCTGGTTTAAACTCTCTTAATATTCCTCTATATGTATAATCTGTAACTCCTGCTATTGGTGCAGTGTATATTTTTATCATAAATTATTTTCCTCCGATATCATTTAAAAGGTATCTCAATCTAAAAATTTTACCATATTTATAATATTTTTTCAATATAACTGATAATATTCAATATTTTTTTTGAAAAAAAATAGTCCCAATCACCTTAGGACTATTCTTTCAATTTTTTTATTAAGCATTATAATATAAATTTTCTGTTGGGAATACTTGATCACAAGTTAGATCTATTCCTAATTTTCTTAGTGTTTGTTCATCATTTTTTCCAAGAATATTTGTGCAATGAGCTTGTGATCCTTTCAACATATGAAGTTTTTCCATAGCTACTTGTGCCATTGGGTTAGTTGCTGCTGAAATGCTAAGAGCTATTAAAACTTCTTCTGTATCTAAAGCAACATTTTTGCTCATAAGAGTTTTGCTTTTTAAATTGATAATTGGTTCTAGTATCACTGGAGAGATAAGTAATATTTCATCATTTATATTAGCAAAATGTTTTACTGCATTTAATATTGCTGCTGATGCTGCGTCCATCAAACAAGATTTTTTTCCTGTAACTATTGTTCCATCTGGAAGCTCCATAGCTATTGCTGAACATATTCCATTCTTATCATTGTGGTCTGCTTTTAATGTTTCTAATTTTTCTCTTGCTACTCCTACAACTTTTCTATCTTCCTCTTTAAGATTTAAAAATTCCATTATAGCTTTTGTTCTTTGGAATGTTTCTTTATCTACATATCCTTTTTTATATTCACAACCTGTTTTAAAATATCTTCTTATAATCTCTTGCTTTGATGCTTCTCTTACTACGTCATCATCAACTATTCCAAATCCAACTCTATTTACTCCCATATCTGTTGGAGATTTATATATTGATTCTTTTCCAGTAATTTTTTCTATTATTCTTTTTAAAAGTGGAAATGCTTCTACATCACGATTATAGTTTATAGCAGTTTCTCCGTATGCTTCTAAATGGAATGGATCTATCATATTTACATCTTTTAAATCTACTGTTGCAGCCTCATATGCTATATTTAATGGGTGTTTTAACGGTACATTCCACACGGGGAAAGTTTCAAATTTTGAGTATCCTGCATCTCTTCCTCTTTTATATTCGTGATATAATTGACTTAAACAAGTAGCAAGTTTACCACTTCCAGGTCCAGGAGCTGTTACAACTACTATTGGTTTTGTTGTTTCTATATATGGGTTCTTTCCATATCCCTCATCACTTACTATTGTATCTATATCCATAGGGTAACCCTTTGTTGCTCTATGTTTGTATACTTTTATTCCTCTACGCTCTAATTTTGTTATAAATAGATTTGTTGCAGGTTGGTCATCATATCTAGTTATAACTACACTGTTTACTTGTAGCTCATAATCTCTTAAATCATCTATAAGTCTGAAAACGTCCATATCATATGTAATTCCAAAATCTCCTCTGATTTTGTTTCTTTCTATGTCTCCAGCATATACACAAATAACTACTTCTACTTTTTCTTTAAGTCTTTGAAGTAATTTTATTTTAGCATTTTCATCAAAACCAGGAAGTACTCTTTTTGCGTGAAGGTCAAATAATAACTTTCCTCCAAACTCTAAATATAACTTATCATAATTATTTACTCTTTCTAAGATATACTTCGATTGTTCTTCTAGATATTTATTGTGATCAAAACCTATCTTCATCTATCTCTCCTTTTTATTTATAAAAATATAATTAAATAATCCTCAAATTTAACTTTTTAATTTTTCCGACTTTCTATTGTAACATATTTATTAAAGAAATTCTAGTAACTATTTAACTATATAGTCAATATATTTTTTCAATGACTCTCTTTTATGCTCAAATGCTCCAATAGTTTCATTGCTGTGTAGCATTGAACTAATTACTGATTCCTCTACACACTCAATTACCCCTCTAAAAACTTTATCTATAATATTTTCATTCAATACTTTTATATTTACTATATCGCTAGTTTCATAATGTTTTATTCTATTAGCAGTAGAAAAGGCTATGACTATATCTCCACTTCCATTTCCTATATGTGATCCTGTTCTAGCTAAACCTATTGGTACCCTCTTAGCTATTCTTTTAAGTTGTCTTTCATTTAACGGAATATCAGTAGCTAAAATTATTATTATTGATCCTTTTTCTAGTTCTTCATTCTCTCTTTCTAAAATTTTTTCTCCAACCTTGATTCCATCTACTATCAAATCCTCTTTTAATCCAAAATTTGAAAGCACAAGTGAACCTATTGTATAATTTTTATCATCTAATTTTATAATTCTTGAAGCAGATCCTATCCCTCCTTTCAAATGATAACAACTCATACCTGTTCCTGCTCCTACATTTCCTTCTTGAAACTCGCTCTTTGCACTTTCTATTGCTTCAAAAACATCTTCCTCTTTTACATAAAGTCCACGTATATCATTTAAGTATCCATCATTACATTCACATACTACAGGATTTACTGTTCCTGTTGTCACTCCAATATCTTCATTTTCTTTAAGCATATATTTAATTAAAGCTGTGCTACAAGTTCCAACACTCAAAGTATTAGTTAAAATTATTGGCGTTTCTAGTGTCCCTAGCTCATCTATTTGCACTAATCCTATACTTTTTCCAAACCCATTTATTACATATGATGAGCACATCAATTTTTCTTTGAATATATTATCACTATGTGGAATTATGGCAGTTACTCCTGTTTTTATCTTTCCATTGTCTAAAGTTTTATGCCCTACTTTAATACCCTTTACATCAGTTATTAAATTATTTTCTCCACTAGGTAGTTTTCCAATTTTTAGTTTAATATTATCTATTCCCATTCTTTCCTCCAAATTTAATATTGTTTCTATTATATACCAATTAACAAAATAATCAAAGATTTTAGTTTATTAAATTTTTTATTTGAAATTTAATAAAAAAAATGATAATATCTAATAGAAATGGGGAATGAGGTCTCCCTTTGTTTTAAAACAAAAACCGCTTTCAAGCTGATGACTTCTGCACTTTTTTTGTTGTGCAGAATTATCAGCTTTTTTATTTTATTTTTTAGGAGGAGTTATGTTAACTAGTTTAGCTTTTATTTTTTTACTTGGACTTTTATTGGGTTCTATCTTTATTAAATTAAAACTTCCTGCTCTTTTAGGAATGATTTTAACAGGTATTATTTTGCAATATTTTCATCTATTGGATAGATCTATATTAGATATATCTGCATCACTTAGACAAATAGCTTTAGTTATTATTTTAACTAGAGCTGGACTCTCTTTAAATATAGATGACTTAAAAAAAGTAGGACGTCCTGCAATACTAATGTGTTTTATTCCTGCAACATTAGAAATTATTGGAACTATTTTAATTGCACCAAAATTTTTTAATATTACAATTATTGAAGCTGCTATCTTAGGAAGTGTCTTAGCTGCTGTTTCTCCTGCAGTTATTGTCCCTAGAATGATAAAATTGATAGAAATAAAAAAAGGAACAAATAAAAGTATTCCCCAACTTATTATGGCTGGAGCTTCAGTTGATGATGTCTTTGTTATTGTTTTATTCACATCATTTTTAAATTTTGAAAAAGGTGGAAATTTCTCTTTTATTAAACTCTTACAAGTTCCTATTGCTATCACAACTGGAATATTAATAGGTTATATTGTATCTATAATTTTAATAAAGTTTTTTAAAGCTTTTCATATGAGAGATTCTATCAAAATAGTTATTGTTCTAAGTATATCTTTTTTGCTTTTAGAACTAGAAAAATACTTAGGAAGTTTCATTCCTTTTTCTGCTCTAATCTCTATTATGAGTATAGGTATAGGAATATTAAAAAATTATGAACCTCTTGCTAAAAGATTATCTCAAAAGTTTTCTAAATTGTGGGTTGGAGCTGAAATTTTACTATTTGTTTTGGTTGGTGCAACTGTAAATATTAAATATGCTATTTCCTCTGGAATTTTAGCACTTATATTTATTGCTCTTGTTTTATGTTTTAGAATGTTTGGTGTTTTCTTATGTTTGATTGGTAGTAATTTGAATAAAAAAGAAAAACTTTTTACAATGTTAGCCTATACACCCAAAGCTACTGTACAGGCTGCTATTGGAGGTATTCCTCTAGCTCTGAATCTAAATTGTGGAGTATTAGTTTTAACTGTCGCAGTTTTATCTATCTTAATTACTGCACCTTTTGGAGCTATTGCCATAGACAATACATACAAAAAATTTCTAAATTAAATAAAAATAGAGCTGACATCTGCTCAGCTCTATTTTTAATACTATATATAAAACATCTTGGGGAAAGATTTATCATACCTTGACTATACTCTCCCTTTATGTCAATTTTGTTACAAAAATAAAAAAATTATAAGACATATTTTTTTATTGCCTTTACAACTCCATTATCATTGTTGCTCTGTGCTATATAATTACTATTTTTCTTTAAAATTTCGTGAGCATTAGCCATAGCAAAGCTATATTTTCCTGTACTCATCATCTCTAAATCATTTAGATAATCTCCAAATACCATTGTTTCTTCATAGCTAATTCCAAGTTTTTTTTGCACCATTTCAACTGCTGTTCCCTTATTAGCGTCTGCTTTCATAATATCTAACCACAATTTACCAGATACAACAACTTTAAATTTTGAATCAAAATCTTTATAATAATTAAAACTATTTTCTTCAGATCCTGAAAGATCACAAAAAGCTAGTTTCATTATATCATCTTCAACCTCTTCTAATTTTTCAACTTGCTTTAATTCAGAATAATATTTTCTCATTTCCACTAAAAATTTTTCCTCTTTAGCTTCTGTATAAGCCGAATTTTTTCCACATAAAATAACTTGGCAATTTTTTATTTTTCTAGCTATTATTAAAATTTCTTTTATATCATCTTTTGAAATAGTATTTATATATAATTCTTTATCGTGGTATACCACATAAGTTCCATTTTCTGCAATAAACAACATATCATCTTTTATTGAAAAAAATCTTTTTTTTAAATTATGGTACTGCCTCCCACTTCCAACTGCAAAAATTACTCCTTTTTCTTTTAATTTTTTATGTATTTCCCAAAACTCTTCGTTTATTTCATTTTTATCATTCAAAAGAGTTCCGTCCATATCTGCAACGATTAATTTTATCATAACAACCCCTTAATAACTATATTTCAATATATATTTTCTAATGTAATAAGTCGATAGAATTAAAGTCAATAATTCTGCCAATGGAACTGTCCACCAAATACCTATATCTCCTAAATATCTAGGTAAAATAGTTAAAAAAACAACTATAAAAATTACACCTCTTAACATTGTTATAAAAGTTGATATATCCACTTTTTTTACTGCTGTGAAATATCCAGCTGTAACTATGTTAAAACCATTTATTATATAAGCAAAACTATATATTGATAAAGCATACTTTGTCATATTAAAAGTTTCATTATCATTTAAAAAAGTATGTATTATCTTTTCTGAAAAAATATTTATTCCTCCATAAAATATTATTCCTGTTGATACTATCATTATTAAACTTATTTTTAATGTCTTTATCACATTATCAAATTTTTTTGCTCCTAAATTAAAACTTACTATTGGTTGTATTCCTTGACTAAATCCTATCATTGTCATAACTACAAAAGAAGATATATATCCTATAATTCCAAAAGCTGAAATTCCCTTTTCTCCTAAAGTTTTTAATATTACTAAGTTAAAAACAAATATAGCTATTCCTGTTGAAACCTCTGCTAAAAACTCTGCAAACCCTATTTTAGCAATTTTCAAAAGATTTAAAAATGAATACTTTATTTTAACAAATTTTATTTTCTCCGTTTTAAATAAAATATAATACATCAGCATAGAAGTAGTAGTTACTTGAGATATACCAGTAGCAAAAGCTGCTCCCTTTATTCCATAAGGAAAAACTGCTACTAAAAAATAATCTAGTATAATATTTACCACCCCACCCATCATAACGCATATAGCAGGATATACTGGGTTTCCATCTACTTTGATATATATTTCCAAGGCATAGCCAACCATATAACACATACAAAATAAAATAACAACACTCATATAATCTTTAACATATGGAAAAAGTATACCCTCTCCACCTAAAAAATGTATTATTGGTTCAATAAATATAGTTACCAAAATAGATAATATCAAACCAAAAGTTGCTAAAGATATTGTCGCTGTTGTAAATATTTTATTTCCTGCTGTTCAGTCGCCCTCACCGTGATGAATAGCTATCAGTGTTGAGCTTCCAACAGCTATCATTATTCCAATAGCAAAGGTAAAATTGATAAGTGGCATAGTAATATTGACACCTGCTAAACCTAAAGGTCCTACATATTTACCTATAAATATTCCATCTACCATAGTATAAATAGTAAACATCCACATTGAAATGACAGTAGGTATGCTATACCTTAAAATAGTCTTAATCAATCCTTTGTTTCCTTTCATAAAAAAATCACTCCTTTTAAGTATATGATAGATATAACTAAAACTACTATTTTCTATAAATTTTATCAGCCACTAAAGCCACTCTTTTATTTTCAAGAACGTTGTGAACTCTCACTATATCTACACCTTTTTCTATTCCTATCACAGTAGTAGCAGTTGTTCCCTCTACTCTTTCATCTGTTGGTACTCCTCCTAATATAGCACCTATAAATCTCTTTTTAGAAGTTCCAAGCAATATTCTTCCCATATCTCTTAATTCTTCTAATCTTGCCATAACCTCTATATTTTGATCTACATCTTTTCCAAAACCAATTCCTGGATCTAAAATTATATTTTTTCTTTTTATTCCATATCTATCTGAAATTTCATATGTTTTTTCAAAAAACTTTCTCATACTTAAAATAATATCTTCATTGTATTCAGTTCCATTTTGATTGTGCATAGCTATTACTGGCACATCATAATCTTTAGCTAACTTTGCCATCTCTCCATCATCATATTGTAATCCCCAAATATCATTTAATATGTGTGCTCCTGCTTTTAACGCAGCTTCTGCTACTTGATATTTATAAGTATCAATTGAAATTGGAACTTCCAACTCTTTAGATAATTTTTCTATTACAGGAACTACTCTTGCTATCTCCTCTTCAATAGAAATTTGAATATGTCCCGGTCTTGTTGATTCTCCACCTATATCTATTATATCAGCTCCATCTTCTACCATCTTTTTAGCTTGTTTTAAAGCTGACTCTAAATTATTATATTTTCCTCCATCTGAAAATGAATCAGGTGTAACATTCAAAATCCCCATAATTAAAGTTCTTTTACCTAATTCAAGCTTTTTCCCTCTGCAATTTATTTCCATTTTATTTTTTCCTCCTAGTACAATAATTTTATTCTTTCAATTAAATTTTAATATAATTTTAAGATAAAAACAAGTTATTTTAATTTTATAAAAATAAATATTGACTTATTATGTCATAAATGTTATTATTAAATTGTAATAATTACAAAAATAAAATTATAATAAAATATTTTATTTTTTGTTGGAGGAAATGTTTATGAATAAAATATATGATTTAATAATTATTGGTGGTGGTCCTGCTGGATTAACTGCTGGAATATATGCTGGACGTAGTAAATTAAATGTTCTTCTTATTGAAAAAGAGGGAATTGGTGGACAAATTATATTAACAAATGAAGTTGCTAACTATCCAGGTATAATTGAAACTACTGGTTTAAATTATGCAGATCAATTAAAACAACAAGCTAAATCTTTTGGAGTAGAAATAGTTTCTGAAAAAGTTATTAATATGAATTTTGATCAAGATATAAAAGAGATTAAAACTTCTTCTAATAATTATAAAGGATACTCAGTTTTAATTGCTACTGGAGCATCTCCAAGAAAATTAGGTTTCCCTGGAGAAAAAGAGTTTACAGGTAGTGGTGTTGCTTATTGTGCTACTTGTGATGGACAATTTTTTACTGGTATGGATGTCTTCGTAATTGGAGCTGGCTTCTCTGCTGCCGAAGAAGCCATATTTTTAACTAAATTTGCAAAAAAAGTCACTGTTATTGCTAGAGAATCTGAATTTACTTGTGCTAAATCAATAGCTGATAAAGTTTTAGCCCACCCAAAAATTGAAGTAAAATTCAACACTGAAATTTTAGAAGCCTCTGGAGATTTTGAACTTAGAAGTGCTAAATTTAGAAACAATATTACTGGAGAGATTTTTGAATATAAACCTAATAAAGATGAATTTTTTGGAATCTTTGTTTTTGTAGGATATGAACCTCAAAGTAAACTTTTCAAAGATATTGTAAATTTAGATGAACAAGGATTTATCTTAACTAATGAAGATTTAGAAACTAATATAAAAGGAGTTTTTGCAGCTGGAGATGTAAGACCAAAAAAATTAAGACAGCTTGTTACAGCTGTATCCGATGGTGCTGCTGCTGCATTCTCAATTGAAAAATATATTCACGAATTGAAAAAACAAATTAAAGCAGATTAAAATAAATAAGTTGGTAAAAATTTTTATTTGTAACACTTTTGTCACATTATATTGTTATATTATTAATATAAAATCTTTCCCCAAGATGTTTTAATATATAAAAAAACCCTCTATTTGTCCTAGAGGGTTTTTTATTATCTTTTCAATTCTATTTCATAATTTTTTAAATGATCAATAGCTACTTTTGATATAGGAATTATACAGATAATATTTATTACTGTCATTATTCCAAGCCCAAAATCAGCTAAAGACCATACAAATAAGTTTTGTTCAATTCCACCTATATATACCATTAAAACTACTAAAATATGATAAAATTTATCAAATGTAGTATTTTCACTTATAAAACTCATAGCATTTTTACCATAATATGTAACTCCTAATATTGTACTTAAAGAGAAAAAGAACAATACAACTACTGTAAATGGAACCCCTATCCAACCTATATGTGTTTTCATAGCTTCTTGGAACAGTGTCATTCCCGAAAACCCAGCAACTTTATTAGCATCAGCCAATAAAATTACAAAAGCTGTTGCACTACATACTACTAAAGTATCTACAAACACTCCTAAAGCTTGAACCATTCCTTGTTTTGCTGGATCCTCTATATCTACAATTGCTGCTGCATAATTTGAATTTCCACTTCCTGCTTCATTTGAGAATAATCCTCTTCTAACTCCTTGCATTATAACTCCACCAATTGCTCCTCCTAAAAACTCTTTTCCTCCAAAAGCTTGATAAAATATGTTTGTTATCATTTGAGGTATACTAGTAATATTTGTTATAATTACATAAGCTACTACTATCAAATATAGCATTGCCATTATAGGTACAATTTTATTTAAAGCTGATATAATAGCATCTTTTTTACTTTTTCCAAATATTATATATACAACTATTAAACTTAGAGACATAGCTATAAATCTTACATCTGCCCTAGTATTTGCAATATTTTTAACTCCAAGAGTTGTTAATAAAGAGTTTATTCCAGTTCCATAGGCACTCAAAATAGATTCTGTTACCGAATTTGACATTACTTGTATAACTCCAACATAACATATTATAGAAGCTATTACATAGATTATTCCTAACCATCTCATATTTAATCTTTTTTCAATTATCCAAGGAGTTCCACCTTTATATACTCCATCTTTTATCTTTGTTCTATAAATAACTGCCAAACTAGATTCTATAAAAGATGTTGAAGCTCCTAAAAGAGCCACAAGCCACATCCAAAATAATGCTCCTGCTCCTCCTATTGAAACAGCTGCTACTACTCCAGAAATATTACCTGCTCCTACTCTACACGCTGTTCCTAAAAAGAATGTTTCTAAAGAACTTACCCCATCTTTTTCTGTTGTTTTGTTATCTTTTAAAATTTTAATTATATCTCCAAATAATCTAAACTGCATAAATCTTGTCTTAAATGTAAAATATAACGCAGTTCCTATCAACATTACAACTAAAATATTTTTTCCCCACAACAAATTATTTACCGAATCAATTATCATTCTAATACTTTCCACAATTCTGTCCTCCTATACTGCTTTTTACTACGATAGATATATACTATCACTATTTTATAAAAAAATAAAACCTCCAAAAAAAATAATTTTATGTTCGCATTATTTTTCTCAAAGGTTTATTTATTAAGGTTTTACTGTATAATAGATTTTAAATTTTGTTCGGTATAATAAAATTATTATCTCATTTGTTCTGCTTCTTTTTCTCTTTCTTTTTCCATATAATACTCTACAATCTTAATATCTATATAATTATCAATATCAGTAGAATATTTATTTTCCATTACATACGCTAATTTTCCATCATTTAAGCTAATATCATTATTAAATTGATCATCTAA
>JAUNAY010000021.1:12187-13609 GCA_030527385.1 Fusobacterium sp.
TATATATCGCTCCATCAACTTTATAAAATTTTGGAAAATCCTGTCTTCTCATTGTACTATTCATATGTAGTAAATTTTCTACTGTTCCATCTTCTTTTAAAGTTCTCATCAATATTGGGTGTTGTTCTACTTCTGTAACACTCACTAAACTTCTCTCTTTACTTGCAAATATTTTTTCTATCGCTTCATCTACGTGCCAACTTTTTCTTAATGGTACAGTATTTTGAAGTAATACCACATAGTCATATGCCCCGTCCATTGCATTCATTGTATCTACTGCGTGAACTAAAGCATCTATTGATTTAGATGTATCTCTAGCTAACTCTTCTGGACGCATAAATGGAACGTCTCCACCACACTCTTCAGCTATTCTTTTTATCATTAAATCATCTGTTGAAATTACCGTTCTATCTATATACTTTGATTTTTTAGCACATTGAATTGAATAATAAATAAGAGGTCTTCCTCCTACATTTATTATATTTTTTAATGGCACACCTTTGCTCCCACCTCTTGCTGGAATTACTGCTAATATTCTTTTACCTTTATACATTTTGCCACCTCACTATAATTTTTTTCTTAATATTTGTATTAAATAAAAAGAATTAAACGATTTTAACTGTATCACTGCTTGTTCTCTGTACTCTTTAATAAAGAAGTCCATTATAAAAACTGTAAAAATTTGAGTTATTGCAGTTGCCATCGCAGCCCCATTTATTCCAAATTTTTTTATTAAAACATAATTAAGAACAGCATTTATTCCCAAACCTGCAGTTGTCTTATAAAAACTCTTTTTAGTTATCTCTTTTAATGTCATATGTCCTGTTTGTAAAGCTCCATTTGCTTTCATCAAAACTGCTAATGTCAATATGCTATACACCATTATAGCAGGTAAATAATCTTTTGAAAATATATATGGAAACACAAGTCTTACAACCACAATAGATGAAAAACACCCAAAAATATATAATTGAGTTATTAATACATTACTCTTTAAGTAAAATTTTATATACTCCTCATAATTTTCTTTAAATAAGTTTATCATCTTAGGAAATAGAGATGTTTGCATAGGAACAATCATAATTGCAAAAATATCAGCTAACTGAACTCCAATAGTATATACTCCTACTTCCTCTTTTCCTAATAGCACACCCAACATTATTTTGTCTAACTGTGTATACATTAAAAAAGATATATAACTTGCCCAAAGATAAAAGCTCTCTTTCATCATTTTTTGAAGCAACTCTTTATCTAAATTTCCTTTTTTTCCATTTTTATACTCTTTGATATACATATATTTTAATAATATCATTCTTATTAAACTACCTATACATCTTATCACTGGAATAGCAATAATTGAGTACTGCATAACAATTCCTATATATTGTAAACTATATGATATTAATTTTACAATATTATTAG
>JAUNAY010000260.1 GCA_030527385.1 Fusobacterium sp.
TCCTTTAATTATATTATCATCATCATATTTTATTTCATTATCTCATAGTTCATTATCTAAGTTATTTATATTTAGTTCTTTATTCTTTAAAGTTTTTTTAAGACTAGTTTTAAAATTTTTTGAATTACAGTCTTCAAATTTTTTTAAAAGTAGTTTTTGAATTTCTTCATAACTAATTTTAAAATATCTCTTCATAGGAATACCTTTATTGACTTGTTCCAATACTCCTAATTCGATTAATCTTTCAATACCTAAACTTTGCTTATAATTTGAAAGTCCTGTAATATCTTCAATAGTTTTTGAAGTTTGATAAAACCACCCTTCTTCATCTGCTAATTGATCATCAGCTTCAACTAATGCACTTAATAAAAAAGCTGTTTCAATTCCAAGAGCTTTTACAAGTTGTTTATTTAAGATAAAATAGTTGCTACTCATTAATAATTGCTTTATAGAATTTCTTTCCATTTTTTCCTCCTTGTTGGGAGTCGTTGCCAGTGGCTCCCTTTTTTTATTTTGTAACTACCCACCATTCCCTAAGTCCTTTAGAACCACTGGCTTGGAAATGATGAGCAGATATAAAATAAAAACCATTTTTTACCTTTTCTTGATAATTTCCTCATTAAACTCTTTACATAACCTTTAAAATCAATTTCAGAGCTTCTAAAACGATTTTAATGCCCCTCGTGTGAGGGAAGGGAGACAAAATAAACGTAGTAGGGGGAATGATTGGACTCGAACCAATATCTTAAACTCTCGTTTAATGTTTACTAACCTATTGAACTACATTCCCATAAGCAACTCGTGTGAGTTGCGGTAAAAGGTTTGTGTTTTTAGTATGTATTGCTATCTTTTGGCAGATATTCTTTAAACAAAAAAAATCAAAATAATAAATCAAGCTCCACGATCAATGCGGAGAATAACCAAATTGTTACTAAAATCTAATTATTTGAATGTACTCATCTCCTCCAAGGGCTTATTTTAAGATATATATAACATTTAACATTGAGAATAAATTTGAATAATAATGAGTTGCCCTTGTTGGAACATACCAAGTTTTTTTATTATCTGGGTGGAAAATATTATGTTTGATATGCTCCAATAAAGGCAATTTGATTTTTCCCTCCAAAAAGTTATAATATATTTGCCACAACACCAAAACAACTTTGAAAGGAGGGAAAAACTATGACTAATGTTTATGCTACTTTGGAGAAGTTAGATAAGGATCATAAGTAACTTCTAATATTTTTTGAGCTATGATCATAACTGCCATTTTTTCGTCATAGCTCATTTCTTTTAGTATTTCAAATATATTTTCAACTTTTTCATTTATTTTTTTTACTTTCTCCACACTTCCACCCCCTTGCTGGAAAGCACATTATGCCCTCCAGTAAAGACAGGAATGTTTCCTGTTTTGGTCTCACACGATAAAAACGTGTTAAATGTGCAAAAAATTTTTATTAAAATAATAAGATATTCCCACTAAAAATTTAGAATTAGGTAGTTTTCCACTTTTTAACATTTGTCTATTCCTACTAACTAATTGTTTTGTAATACCTACAAAATCAGCTATTTCCTGTGCTTTTATTCGTTTTGTTTTTATATTATATTCT
>JAUNAY010000261.1 GCA_030527385.1 Fusobacterium sp.
ATTCATCTTCTGGACTATTAGCCACATATTTTATTATACCAGAGGTACTTCCAACATAATCAGCTAGATCAACTACCTCTTTTTGACACTCTGGGTGTACTAGCAATTTTGCTTTTGGATATAACTCTTTTATCTTCTCAATCTCCTCTTTTGTTATTTTGGCGTGAATAGGGCAACAGCCATCATTTAAAATAATATTTTTCTCTGGAACTTGAGTAGCAACATATCTTCCAAGATGTTGATCTGGTATAAAGAAAATATTTTTATTAGGTAGATTTTTAACTATTTTTAAGGCATTTGCTGAAGTTACACAAACATCAGAATGAGCTTTTAATTTTGCAGTAGAGTTAACATAACATACAACTGCTACATCTTCATTATTTGCTCTTACCTCTTCTATTTTTTGAGTAGTTGCCATATGAGCCATTGGGCAATCTGCTTTGGCATCTGGAACAAGTACTGTTTTAGTTGGGTTAAGTATCTTTACACACTCTCCCATAAATGAAACCCCACACATAACTATGACATCTTCTTTTAAGCCTTTAGCTTTTTCACTTAAAAAATAAGAATCACCAATATAGTCTGCAACCTCTTGCACCTCTGGTTCTGTATAGTAATGAGCAAGAATTACAGCATTCCTCTCTTTTTTAAGTTTCGTTATTCTATCAATCTTATTATTCAAGGTTTTTCCTCCTGTATATACAATAAATTTTACAACTGTCTTGTCATCTAAAAAAGAGTATAACACATAAAAATATATTTAAGCAAGAGTTTATTTTTATTTTATTTCAAAAAAAATAGTAGTATAATAATATATAAATTAATGATAGGAAGTGAAGATATGAAAGTAGATGTTATTCTTACAGCTGGAGAGATTAAAGCTGAAAAGATCAAAGATAAAATAGTGGTGATTATAGATGTACTAAGAGCTACAAGTGTTATGACAACAGCTCTTGCTAATGGAGTAAAGGCAATATACCCATATAAAGATATAGAAAGTGTTTTAGAAAATTGTAAAAAATCTAGTTCTTATGTTTTGGGTGGAGAAAGAAAAGGACTTAAAATCGAGGGATTTGATTTTGGAAACTCTCCACTTGAGTATACAAAAGAGGCTGTAAATGGTAAAGATCTATTTATGACAACAAGTAATGGAACAAGAGCTATTGAAGCATCTGCAAATGGTTCAAAAAAACTTTTTATAGCTTGTTTTTTAAATGTTCAAAGTGTGGTTGAAAAATTGATTTTAGAAAATCAAGATACAGTGATTGTTTGTTCTGGTACTAACGATGAGTTTTCTCTTGATGATGCTCTATGTGCTGGAGAGATTATAAAAAGATTATCAAAAGAAGCTGATGTTAAATTAACAGATATTAGTTTGGGACTTAAAATTATAGCTGAAAACTCAAAAGGAATAGAAGACACTTTAACTGGAAGCAAACATTTTGAATATTTAAAATCAATAGGTTTTTATGGAGATATGAACCATTGTTTTTCTATGGATAAGTTTAATATAGTTCCAGAATATAAAAATGGAGTTATCACTCTATAATTTAATAAAAGAAAAAACGGAGAATTTCATATTCTCCGTTTTAAAAATCATTATATATCT
>JAUNAY010000022.1 GCA_030527385.1 Fusobacterium sp.
CAGTGTCAATGGTTCGAGTCCATTAGGAAGCGCCATTTTTTTATTTTTTGGAAAAATTTATTTCTTAGTGTCAATAAATATAGATTGACAACTTTTTGTAAATATGTTAAAATACCAAAGTTAAATACGGATATTCCGCTTTAATAAAAAGCTATTAAATGAATATCTTAAGGAGGATTATAAATGAAAGAAAAATTAATTCAATTAGTAGAACAAAGCTACTTAAGAACAGACATTCCTGAATTTAAAGCTGGAGATACTATCGCAGTATACTACAAAGTAAAAGAAGGAAACAAAGAAAGAGTTCAATTATTTGAAGGAGTAGTTATCAGAGTAAATGGTGGAGGAATTGCAAAAACTTTCACTGTAAGAAAAGTAACTGCTGGAATTGGAATTGAAAGAATAATTCCTGTAAACTCTCCAATGATCGACAAAATCGAAGTATTAAAAATCGGAAGAGTTAGAAGATCTAAACTTTATTACCTTAGAGGACTATCTGGTAAAAAAGCTAGAATCAAAGAAATCAGAAAATAGTAATGGGAGCCAAGGATTTATTCCTTGGCTTTTTTCTTTTTAAAAATATAAAAATTTTTACTAAATTTTTATCAAATAAAGATAAAATTATGATATGAATAGGTAGTATTTTTTTTAGCTGTTTTATGTTAAAATAATAGTGTTAAAAAATAGAGTGGAGAGGATTGGAATATGGAAAAGAGTAGATTGATAATAAATGGAATTTTTTACATTGTATTGACGCTTATTTTTATTTATATTTTTATAAGGGAAAAACAGTTAACAGAGATGATAAAAAAATATAGGGAAAAGTTAGCTGATAAGATTATAGAAAAATTAAATGTAGAGGGAAAAGTATTAGATAAAGTTATAAGAAATACTATAAACGTAGTTGAAACTTTAGGAACAGCTTTGATATTAGTTTTAGTAATTCAAAAATTTTATTTAGGAAATTTTCTTGTGCCAACTGGATCAATGATACCAACTATTATGCCTAAAGATAGATTATTTGGTAATATGATTGTATATAATTTTAGAAAGCCCCAAAGAGAAGAGATAATAGTATTTAAAGAACCTATACAAAATAAAGTGTTATATACTAAAAGAGTGATGGGATTGCCAGGAGAAACTGTCAATATCCAAAATGGAAATTTATATGTAAATGGAGAAGAGATAATAACTAGAGAGTATTCAAATATTGGTGAAATAGGTAATGAAAAATGGATAGTTCCTAAAAAAGGAGATACCATTGAAATTATTCCAGGAAAGGATTATGGGAAATTATTTAGAGAAAATATGATAGATGTAGAAGAAGTGCAAAAATATTTGGTTGATAATCCTGGAGCAGTTAGTGAGATTTTACCAGATCTTGAGTTTAGAGTAAATGGAGAAAAAACTGGAATGATGCTTGATCTTATTCACGATACAAAATATGTAGATAGAATTTTTCAAGGGGAAAATGTTGCTTTAGTTTCAGAAAAAGATTATTATTTTGCTCTTGGAGATAACACTAATGGAAGTTATGATTCAAGAATGTGGGGATTTGTAAGTGAGGATAGAATAAAGGGAAAAGCTTTTGTAAGATTTTGGCCTTTAAATAGAATAAGTTTATTAAAATAGGAGCAAACAGTGATACAAGAATTAAAAGATATAGATACTCTTGAAAAAATTTCAAAACTTGAAAGCGAAATTTTTGGAGTAACAGCTTTCTCTTTAAATCAATTAAAAGAGATGAGTGAAATAGATAGATATAGATTTATATTGATATCTGACAGTGATGATATAAAAGGATATGCAATATTATTAGATAGTGTTGATGTATGGGAAATAATGAAAATAGCTGTTGCTAAATTGGATAGAAAAAAAGGATATGGAGATAGATTGCTAAATTATATTTTTAGTTTCTCTAAAATGCCAATAATGTTAGAAGTAAGAGAAAGTAATATCCCAGCTATTGAATTTTATAAAAAGAATGGTTTTGAGAAAATAGGAGTTAGAAAAAATTATTATCACGATACTAATGAATCTGCTCTTATAATGATCAAAGATTTTAAAGATTAAAAATTTTATATAAAGGACGGTAACCAATGGAAAAAAATATTTATTCAAACCCTTTAGCAGAAAGATACTCTTCAAAAGAGATGTTAGAAAATTTTTCACCTAATAAAAAATTCTCAACTTGGAGAAAATTATGGGTAGCATTAGCTGAAGCAGAAAAAGAGTTGGGATTAAATATAACAGATGAACAAATAAAAGAGATGAAAGAGAACATATATAATATAGATTATGAACTTGCAGCTAAAAAAGAAGCTGAGTTTAGACACGATGTAATGGCTCACGTACACACTTTTGGTGCTCAAGCTCCTAAAGCTATGCCTATTATTCATCTAGGGGCAACAAGTGCCTTTGTAGGAGATAATACAGATCTTATTCAAATAAAAGATGGATTAAATATTTTAAAAACTAAGCTTGTAAATGTAATTTCTGAAATGTCAAAATTTGCTATGGAGTATAAAGATCTTCCAACATTAGGATTTACACATTTTCAGGCTGCTCAACTTACAACAGTAGGAAAAAGAGCAACTTTATGGCTACAAAGCTTACTATTAGATTTAGAAGAATTAGAATTTAGAGAAAGAACTTTAAGATTTAGAGGAGTTAAGGGAACAACTGGAACTCAAGCAAGTTTTAAAGAGTTATTTAACGATGATTTTAAAAAAGTAAAAGAACTAGATGAAAAAATTACAGAAAAAATGGGATTTGACAAAAGATTTTTAGTAGCTGGACAAACTTATGATAGAAAAGTAGATTCAGAGGTTATGAACTTATTAGCTAATATAGCTCAATCAGCACATAAGTTTACAAATGATTTAAGATTGTTACAACATCTAAAAGAGATAGAGGAACCATTTGAAAAAAATCAGATAGGATCGTCAGCAATGGCATACAAAAGAAACCCTATGAGAAGCGAAAGAATATCATCTCTAGCTAAGTTTGTAATAGCTTTACAACAAAGTACTGCAATGACAGCATCAACTCAATGGTTTGAAAGAACTCTTGATGATTCAGCTAACAAAAGATTATCTTTACCTCAAGCATTTTTAGCAATAGATGCTATCTTAATAATTTGGAAAAATGTCTTAGATGGTTTAGTAGTATATCCAAAGATGATAGAAAAGCATATAATGGCAGAGTTACCATTTATGTCAACTGAGTATATAATTATGGAGTGTGTAAAAAACGGTGGAGATAGACAAGAACTTCACGAAAGAATAAGAGTTCATTCTATGGAAGCTGGAAAAATGGTAAAAGTCGAAGGAAAAGAAAATGATCTTATAGAAAGAATTTTAAATGATAAGGGATTCAATTTGGATAAAGATAGATTATTAGAGATTTTAGCTCCTAAAAACTTTATTGGATTTGCACCAGAGCAAACAGAGGAGTTTATAAATATAGAGGTAAAACCTATTTTAGAAAAATATAAAGATAGATTGGGAATGGAAGCAAGTTTAAGAGTGTAGTTATGAAAATAGAAAATAGAAGAGAGGTTTATTTAACAGCTTTAGTATTATTAGCATTATACTTATCATTAGCTGAAAATTTTATTCCAAAACCTTTTCCTTGGATGAAAATAGGACTTTCTAATATAGCAGTATTAATAGCACTTGAAAAATTTGATTCAAAGATGGCAATAGAGGTTGTATTACTGAGAATTTTTATACAAGCTCTTATGTTAGGAACACTTTTTACACCTGGATTTATAATAAGTTTATCAGCAGGGGGAGTAACTACTTTATTTATGGTAGTTATATATAGATTTAGAAAATATCTTTCTCTTTTAGCAATAAGTTCGTTGTCAGCTTTCTTACATAATTTAATTCAGTTGATGGTTGTATATTTTTTACTTTTTAGAGATATAACTATCTATTCAAAATCAATAATGATTTTTGTTTGGGGATTTTTAATTATTGGAGTTATAGCTGGAATAATAACAGGATTTATAGGGGAAAGATTAAATTTACGAGGAGGAAGTAAAATATGAGAAAATATTTTGGTACAGATGGAATTAGAGGGGAAGCAAATAGAGAGTTAACAGTTGATATAGCACTAAGACTTGGATATGCTCTTGGTTATTATTTAAAGAAAAATAAAGAGGGTAAAAAAGTCAAAGTTATAATGGGAAGTGACACAAGAAGATCAGGATATATGTTAAGATCAGCTTTAACAGCAGGTTTAAACTCAATGGGAGTAGATATTGATTTTGTTGGAGTAATCTCTACACCAGCAGTGGCATATATTACAAAAGCTAAAAATGCAGATGCAGGAATTATGATTTCAGCTTCTCACAATCCAGCAAAAGATAATGGATTAAAAGTATTTGGAGGAAATGGTTACAAACTTCCAGATGAAGTAGAAGAAGAGATAGAAAGATTAATGGATTCAATAGATGAAGTTACAAAAGATCCAATAGCAGGAGATCAAGTGGGAAAATTCAAATATGCAGAAGATGAGTATTTCTTATATAGAGATCATCTATTAAACTCTGTAAAAGGTGATTTTGCAGGAATGAAGATAATAGTTGATACAGCAAATGGATCAGCTTACAGAATAGCAAGAGATGTATTTTTAGCTTTAGGAGCAGAGGTTGTAGTAATTAATGACGCACCTAATGGAAGAAATATAAATGTAAAATGTGGATCAACTCACCCAGAAATTTTAACAAAAGTAGTTGTAGGATATGATGCCGACTTGGGATTAGCATATGATGGAGATGCTGATAGATTAATTGCAGTAGATAGAAATGGAAATATAGTAGACGGAGATAAAATTATAGCTACTTTAGCACTTTTAATGAAAAAAAGAGGAGAATTAAAAGGAAATAAAGTAGTAACTACTGTAATGAGTAATATGGGACTTGAAAATTATCTAAAAGATAACGATATTCAACTATTAAGAGCAAATGTAGGAGACAGATATGTGCTTGAAAAAATGATAGCTGAAGAAGTTGGAATAGGTGGAGAGCAATCTGGACATATTATTCTTCTTGATTATGCAACAACAGGAGATGGAGTTTTAACTTCATTAAAACTAGTAGAAGCTTTAAGAGATGAAAAGAGACATCTTGATGATATGATAAAAGATATTAAAGATTGGCCACAAAAATTAGTCAATGTTGTAGTAGATAATAAAAAGAAAAATATTTGGAACCAAAATAAAAATATAACAGATTTCATAGCTACAAAAGAGAAAGAGATGGAAGGATTAGGAAGAGTACTTGTAAGAACTTCTGGAACTGAACCACTAGTGAGAGTAATGGTTGAAGGTAAAGAGATGGAAATGGTAGAAAAAGTAGTAAATGAAATAGCTGAAGTTGTAAAAAAAGAATTAGCATAAATAGGGAGAATACAGATGTATAAAGTTTTTTCAAAAATTTATGATAAATTTATGGAATATTCAGATTACGGTGCTTGGGAAAAAGTTGTGGAGTCTCTTATAGCTGAAGGAAAACCAGATGGAAAAATGCTTTTAGATATTGGGTGTGGAACTGGAGAACTTTTGACAAGAATGGCTAAAAATTACCAATGTCACGGTATGGATCTATCTGAAGGAATGCTTAAAGTAGCAGATAAGAAATTAAGACATAGAAATGTAAGACTATATTTAGGAGATATGGTTGATTTTAATACTGGATTTCAATATGATATTATGGTGTCACTTTTTGACACCGTAAATCATATTTTATCTGTTGAAGAACTTGAAAGCCACTTTAAAAGTGTAGAAAAATCTCTAAAGGAGAATGGAGTATATATTTTTGATGTTGTGGATAGAGAGTTTATGAATGAGATGTTTCCAAATGATCTTTTTGTAGATGATAGAAAAGATTTGACTTGTATTTGGGAACACGAGATAGAAGAAGAAATTGACTATATAGATGCTACATATTTTATTAAAAATTCAAAGGGAACATTCGATAAAGTATGCGAAAGTTACAGTAAAAAAATATTTACATTGGAAGAAATTAAAAATTCAGCTGAAAAAAGTGGATTAAAAATATTAAAAATGATAGTGAATGATCAAATCGCAGGACGTCGTAATATATTTTTATTAAAAAAATAGTTTGAGTTTAGTTCAGATACGCATCATTTGGTGCTTAAAGAAAGAAAAAGTTGACGAACAGACATAAAAATTATAAAATTATATAATGTTGATGGTGAATCATTAATGAGATGGATAACAAAAGATTTAATCAGATATCTTGCATTATTGGGGCATTTAGGCTTTGTAATAATAGGAAATATACTTGTGTGCATATTTATTTATAAAGTGATAGAAAAATATTTTTTAAAAAGTACCTTGTTATTTGTTTTGCTATTATTATTGGGAGTAGCTAGTGGATTTTATAGTGCATATAAGTTGATAATGAAAAAATAAGGCGGTATAAAATTGGAGCAAATAAAAGGCATATTTAAAAAGGCTACATTAGTAGCCGTAATCATATTGATATATGGAGTAGTAATAAAAAATGAATATGTTTATGTAGGTATGTTTTCGGGAGCAATAATGTCTATTTTTATGTTCTATATGATATGTATAGATATAAAGTCAATAGCAGCCTCAGAATCGGTTTCACGAAAAAGAGGTTTTTTAGGATATGCAAAGAGATATTTAGTATATGGGATATATCTTGGAGCAATGGCAAAATTTTTTGGATTGCCAATGTTATTAGGTTCAGCAATAGGGTTGTTAAATGTAAAGATAATAATACTTTTAACAACTCTTTCTGAGAATATAAAGAGACTTAGAGATAAGTTTCTTAGATAAAGAATGAAAGGAGGGTAAAAAACAGATGAGATTAGGAGCAATAGAGTTCGTCGCACCACCTTTAGTTGAAGGACCTAGAATTGTATTCTTTCTTCCTTTGCCAGAATTTCTTCAAAAGATGCCTTTTGCAATGGAAATGGCTGATGGAAGGTATGGATTGCCAGTATCAATAACAGTTGTTACAACTTGGGTTATTATTCTAGTATTCTTTCTACTTTTTAAGTGTGGTACTAAAAGGTTAGAACTTATACCTGGGAAATTTCAAATACTATTAGAAAGTGTTTATGAATTTCTTGATGGAATTGTTGAGCAGATGCTTGGATCTTGGAAAAAGAAATATTTTTCATATATATCAACACTTTTTCTATTTATATTTTTATCAAATATAGTGTCATTCTTCCCAATTCCTTGGTATTCAGTAGATGGAGGAGTAATTTCGTTTGCACCTGCCTTTAGAGCACCTACAGCTGATTTGAATACAACAGTTGGACTAGCACTATTGACAACATTTGCTTTCTTAAAAGCAAGTATCAAAACAAATGGTATTGGAGGCTACCTAAAAGGGTTTGCTCAACCTATACCTGTAATGCTACCTCTAAATATAATAGGAGAATTAGCAAAACCAGTAAATATATCAGTCAGACTTTTTGGTAATATGTTTGCTGGAGGAGTTATTATGGGACTTTTATATATGGCATTCCCGTGGGTACTCCCAGCACCTTTACATCTGTACTTTGACCTATTCATGGGACTTGTACAAAGTTTTGTATTTATTATGTTAAGTATGGTATATATTCAAGGCGCTTTAGGCGACAGTGAGTATGTAGAAGATTAAAAAAAGAAAATAAGAACTTTTAGGAGGTAATAAAATGAATGAAATGTTATTAGCAAAAACAATAGTATTAGCAGCGTCAGCAGTTGGTGCAGGATGTGCAATGATTGCAGGATTAGGACCAGGGATTGGAGAAGGTTACGCAGCAGGTAAAGCAGTAGAAGCAGTAGCTAGACAACCAGAAGCAAAAGGAAACATCATTTCAACAATGATCCTAGGACAAGCTGTATCAGAATCAACAGGGATTTACTCTCTAGTTATAGCTCTAATACTACTTTATGCAAACCCTTTCATCGGAATGTTAGGATAATTTCTTTAATAAAAAGAAATGAACTAATTATCATTTAGAAAGGAGGTAGGAAATTTGGCGACACAACTTATGCCAGTAGTATCTATTGACGTAAATATGTTCTGGCAAATAATCAACTTTTTTATACTTGTTTTTGTGTTTAATAAATGGTTTAAAAAACCTTTAGGTAAAATGATAGAGAGCAGAAAAGCAAAGATAACAAGCGATTTACAAGAAGCAACAGAAAATAAAAAGATAGCAGAGTCACTTCATAAAGAGGCAGAAACTATTCTAAGAAATGCTAAAGTTGAAGCTAATGAAATATTAAAAAAAGCTGAACATAAAGCTGACGAAAGAAGAGAAGCAATATTAAGTGAGGCTAAAGATCAAAGAGAAAAAATCTTAAAATCAGCGGAGCTTGAAGCTATAAAAATGAAAACTGATGCAAGAAAAGAGCTTGAAGATGAAGTTAAAGATTTAGCAATTAAATTAGCAGAAAAATTAATACAACAAAAAATGGATTCAAAAATCGAGTCTACCTTAATAGATGAATTTATTGAAGAGGTAGGGGAAGAAAAATGATAGATAACCAAGTAGGAAGAAGATATGCTGAGGCTATCTATAAAATTGCTGAATCTGCTGATAAGATAAAATCTATATATGAAAACTTAAATACTCTTATGGAGCTTTATAAAAATGATAATGAATTTAAAACTTTTATAACTCACCCATTAATTGAAAATGATGAGAAAAAGAAAGTTATATCAGAAATTTTTAAAGAAGCTGACGAAGAGACATTAAATACAATATTCTATATTCTTGATAAAAAAAGAATAGGAAATATTAGAAACATAGTAGCTGAATATTTAAAAATTTACTATGAAAAAAATCAAATACTTGATGTAGAAGCAATTTTTGCTGTTGAACCAAGTGATGAACAAAAACAAAAGTTAATTGATAAATTAACTAAGAAAACAGGAAAGAACGTTAACCTTACAATAAAAGTAGATAAATCTATACTTGGAGGAGGAATCATCAAGATTGGAGACCAAGTAACAGATGGATCTATACGTAAAGAGTTAAATGCGTTAAAAAGAAAATAAGTACGGCTGGAAAGCAGGAGGTGTAATCAGTTGAAAATTAGGCCAGAAGAAGTAAGTAGCATAATCAAGAATGAAATTGAAAATTACAAAAAAAGCCTTGATATAAAAACTTCAGGATCTGTGCTAGAAGTAGGAGACGGTATTGCTAGAATTTATGGACTTAGCAGTGCAATGTCAGGAGAACTTCTTGAATTCCCTCACGGAGTAATGGGAATGGCACTTAACCTAGAGGAAGATAACGTAGGAGCAGTTATACTTGGAGATTTCTCTCTGATAAAAGAGGGAGATGAAGTAAAAGCTACTGGAAGAGTAGTTTCAGTTCCAGCAGGGGAATCTATGCTTGGAAGAGTAGTAAATGCTCTAGGAGAACCAATTGATGGAAAAGGGGAAATAAAAGCTGAGAAATATATGGAGATTGAAAGAAAAGCATCTGGAATAATCTCAAGAAAACCAGTATTTGAACCTTTACAAACAGGAATTAAATCTATTGATGGTATGGTACCTATCGGTAGAGGACAAAGAGAACTTATAATCGGAGATAGACAAACAGGAAAGACAGCTATTGCTATTGATGCTATCCTAAACCAAAAAGGAACAGGAGTAAAATGTATCTATGTAGCTATTGGACAAAAAAGATCTACTGTTGCACAAATCTATAAAAAATTAGAAGATGCAGGAGCAATGGAATATACTACAATAGTTGCTGCAACAGCATCTGAAGCAGCTCCATTACAATATATGGCACCATATTCAGGAGTATCTATGGGTGAATACTTTATGGATAAAGGTGAACACGTTTTAATAATATATGATGATCTTTCTAAACACGCAGTAGCTTATAGAGAGATGTCACTATTACTTAAAAGACCACCTGGAAGAGAAGCTTACCCTGGAGACGTATTCTATCTACATTCAAGATTACTTGAAAGAGCAGCAAAATTATCTGATAAATTAGGTGGAGGATCAATAACAGCTCTTCCAATAATTGAAACACAAGCAGGAGACGTATCTGCTTATATTCCAACAAACGTAATTTCTATTACAGATGGACAAATATTCCTAGATTCACAACTATTTAACTCTGGATTCAGACCAGCTATTAACGCAGGTATATCTGTATCAAGGGTTGGAGGATCTGCTCAAATAAAAGCTATGAAACAAGTTGCTTCTAAAGTAAAACTTGAATTAGCACAATATACAGAGTTATTAACATTTGCTCAATTTGGATCAGACCTAGATAAATCTACAAAAGCTCAACTAGAAAGAGGACATAGAATTATGGAAGTTTTAAAACAACCACAATACAATCCTTACCCAGTTGAAGAACAAGTAGTTGCATTCTTTGCCGTTATCAATGGTTACCTTGATTCAATAGCAGTAGAAGATGTTAAGAGATTTGAAACAGAACTTCTTACAGAATTAAGAAATACAACAGAAATTTTAAAAGAAATTAGAGAACAAAAAGCTCTAAGTAAAGAATTAGAAACAAAACTTGGAGAAGCTATAAATTCATTCAAGAAAAATTTTAACTAGAGAGAGGTGGGAAAATGGCTGGAGCTAAAGAGATAAGAAATAGAATAAAAAGTGTTCAGTCTACTCACCAGATAACTAAAGCAATGGAAATTGTTTCTACTACAAAATTTAAAAGATTTTCAGCTCTTGTTGCTAAATCAAGACCATATGCAGAAAGTATTCAAAATATTTTAACAAATATAGCTGCTGGTGTAAAAAGTGAAAAACACCCACTTTTTGATGGAAGAGATGAAGTTAAGAAAATAGGTGTGATTGTTATGACTTCTGATAGAGGGCTATGCGGAAGTTTTAACAATAGCACATTAAAAGAGTTAGAAAAAATAATAAAAGAAAATAGTGGAAAACAAGTTTCAGTAATTGCAATAGGAAGAAAGGGAAGAGAGTATTGTACTAAGAGAAAGTACGACTTAAAGGCAAGCTATATACAATTAATCCCTGAGACAATGGGAGAAAAGGCAAAAGAGATAAGTGAAAATATAGTAGAATATTACTATAACGGAATTTTTGACGAAGTGTATATGATCTATAATAAATTTATTTCTGCCCTAAGAAGTGATCTTAAAGTTAAAAAACTTATCCCAATCGAAAGAGTAGAAGCTACAGAGAATACAGCATATATTTTTGAACCAGATGCAGAGACTATTTTATCTGCACTACTTCCTAAATATTTGAATGTAGAGATTTATCAAGCTCTATTGAACAACACTGCAAGTGAACATTCAGCTAGAAAAAATTCGATGAAGAATGCAACAGACAACGCAGAAGAGATGATGACAGAGCTTAATCTGAAATACAATAGAGAAAGACAATCAGCTATTACTCAAGAAATAACTGAAATAGTTGGTGGAGCATCAGCTTTAAATTAAAAATAAGGAGGCAATAGCGTGGAAAACAAAGGAACTATAACACAGATTATCAGTGCCGTTGTAGACGTAGCATTTAAAGACCAGCTGCCTAATATATATAATGCCTTAAAAGTTAAGGTAGGAGATAAAGAACTTGTACTAGAAGTTCAACAGCATTTGGGAAATAATGTCATCAGAGCAGTAGCAATGGACTCTACTGATGGGCTACAAAGAGGTATGGAAGTAATCGACACTGGAGCACCTATAAAAGTTCCAGTAGGAAAAGCAGTATTAGGAAGAATATTAAATGTTTTAGGACAACCAGTTGACGATGGAGGAGCTATCGAAACTGATGAATATCTTCCAATTCATAGAGATGCACCAAGCTTTGAAGAACAACAAACAGAAACTGAGATATTTGAAACAGGAATAAAGGTAATTGACCTTCTTGCTCCATATATCAAAGGGGGAAAAATTGGACTGTTTGGAGGAGCTGGAGTAGGAAAGACAGTTCTTATAATGGAGCTTATCAATAACATTGCTAAGGGACACGGAGGACTATCAGTATTTGCAGGAGTAGGAGAAAGAACAAGAGAAGGAAGAGACCTTTATGATGAAATGACTGAATCAGGAGTTTTATCAAAAACTTCTCTAGTTTATGGACAAATGAATGAGCCACCTGGAGCAAGACTTAGAGTTGCCCTTACTGGACTTACTGTTGCAGAAAACTTTAGAGATAAAGAGGGACAAGACGTTCTTCTATTCATAGATAATATATTCAGATTTACTCAAGCAGGATCTGAAGTATCAGCTCTATTAGGAAGAATGCCGTCAGCAGTTGGATACCAACCAAACCTTGCAACAGAAATGGGAGCTTTACAAGAAAGAATTACATCTACTAAATCAGGATCAATAACATCAGTACAAGCTGTATATGTACCAGCCGATGACCTTACTGACCCTGCACCAGCAACAACATTCTCTCACCTAGATGCTACAACAGTTTTATCAAGAAACATAGCATCTCTAGGAATTTACCCAGCAGTTGACCCACTAGATTCAACTTCTAAGGCTCTATCAGCTGATGTAGTTGGTAAAGAGCACTATGCAGTAGCTAGAGAGGTTCAAGCTGTACTACAAAGATATAAAGAACTTCAAGATATTATTGCAATTCTAGGTATGGACGAACTATCTGATGAAGATAAGTTAACTGTATCAAGAGCAAGAAAAATTCAAAGATTCTTCTCTCAACCATTCTCAGTTGCAGAACAATTTACAGGAATGGAAGGAAAATATGTATCAGTAAAAGATACTATTAGAGGATTCAAAGAAATACTTGAAGGAAAACACGACAATATCCCTGAACAAGCATTCCTTTATGTAGGAACTATCGAGGAGGCAGTAGCAAAAGGAAGAGACCTTATGAAAGGGGATGAATAGTAATGGCCACTTTTAATGTAAA
Source organism: Fusobacterium sp. (assembly GCA_030527385.1). GTDB lineage: Bacteria > Fusobacteriota > Fusobacteriia > Fusobacteriales > Fusobacteriaceae > Fusobacterium_A. Next base: position 12,899 of record JAUNAY010000022.1, read on the forward strand.
GGTTGTAACTTATCAAGAAAAAGTTCTTGAGCAAGAATCAGAATTTCTATTAGTAAGAACAACAGAGGGAGATATGGGAGTTTTACCTAATCATTCGCCATTTGTTGCAGAACTTGCTATTGGAGAAATGATGATAAGATTAAACGGAACTGAAAAAAGTTATTTTGTTTCAGGAGGATTTATAGAAATCTCAAATAACAATGTAACTATTTTGGCTGATGAGGCTATTGCTTCAGAAATGATAGACTTAGAAAGAGCTAAAAAAGAAGCTGAAGAAGCTAAGGCTAAGTTAGATAAGTTAAAAGAGGATAAAGATATTCTTATAACTGAAAAAAATCTAAATGCAGCTTTAACAAAAGTTCGTTTAGCAGAAAAATTATTATAAATTTTACTAGAGACTTGAAATTCAAGTCTCTTTTTTTGATATTAAAAAAATTTTTTTAAATTTTATAATAAAAAAATGGAGTTATTTTTAAAAAATGTCTCTATTTTAATTTATTAACATCATAAAAATTTTTAAAAAAATTAGCACTCACCTATTGACATTGCTAATAAAAGGTGTATAATAGAATTATGAAGATGAAGGAAATATAAGATACATCAATACTCGAAGAGAGCATAAAGATGCACACAATAAGGAGTGATGTTATATGTTACCAAGTATTTTTAAAAAAG
>JAUNAY010000262.1 GCA_030527385.1 Fusobacterium sp.
CATCCATATTAGAAGTTTAATGTATTCTTTAGAAAGTTGAATTTCATTTTCAAGCTTTTCAATTATTGGTAAAACTTTGAAGTTTATATTTTCTATACTGTCTTCGCAAATAATTATACCTGAACGCTCTTTATTTCTAAAAGAAACCTTAACTCTATTTCCAACTTCATACTCTAAATTTTCATCTGAATATGTGAAAAGTCCAGAGGTATTATCTACAAAAATTTTATAATATCTCATAGAACACCTCCTATTTTAAAATTACCTCTACTTTTTTTATATCTTCTAAAGGAGTTCCAACTGCTGGTTTTTGAGAATCAACAAGCCCTTTTCCAGATATTTTTACATCAATATTTGTGTCTTTAAATATATGAATTACATCTTTTGGGCTTAAACCTTTTAAATCTGGCATTTCAACAGTTAAAATCTCTGTATTTCTGTTTAATGTTTCAATCTCTTCAGTTTCAGATATTTTAGAGATATTTTGAGATAAGATATTTTTATTTTTAGTAACTCTTTTTACTATTTCACCAAAGACAGGAGCAGCAGTAGCACCTCCAAATTTTTCAAATATAGTTTCTCCTTTTGGCATCATAAACATAACTAAAACTAAATATTGTGGTTTGTCAGCTGGGAAAAATCCAATAAAAGAAGCAAGATATTCGTGTTTGATATATCCACCACGAGTACTTAGTTGTGCAGTTCCTGTTTTTCCTCCAACACGATAACCTTCAACTTGTCCTTTTTTTGCAGTACCTTCGCTTACAACACTTTCTAAAATCTCTCTCATATCAGCTGAAATTTTTGGAGAGATAACTTGTCTTACAGGAGTAGGAAGATTTCTTCTAACAACTACATTATTTTCATCTGTTATCTTTTCAACTAGATAAGGTTTATATAATATACCACCATTTATCAAAGATGAAAACGCAGTAGCAAGTTGAATGGGACTAACAACGATTCCTTGTCCAAAAGACATCGTACTTTTTTTAAGCTTATCCCATTTTTTATATGAAGTGGCATATGGCTTAATTTCAGCAGGGAAATCAACTCCAGTTCTATCATAAAAGCCAAAAAGTTTTAGATACTTTTCAAAAGTTTCATCACTGAAAGTGTCTCCAATTAATACCATACCAACGTTACTAGATTTTCTTAAAACATCATCAGTAGTAAGAACTCCTTTAGTACTCCTAGAACTTTCTCTAATAGTATGTCTATATTTTTTTATTGTTCCATCTTTTACGTCAAATTTACTTGTTCTTTTAATTAAGCCCTCATTTAAAGCTGAAGCAACAATTATCGGTTTAAAGGTAGATCCAGGTTCAAATTGATTTTGAAATATGGGGTTTCTTAAAGCTCTTTTTTTTCTAGTAAAAGAAGAAGTTGCTAAAATTTTACCATTGTTAGGATCCATAATAATTCCATAAGCTTCTTCAGATTCTGAAGATATAAATTTTTTCTTAATTTCATCATTTAAAATAAATTGTAAATCATTATCAATAGTTGTAAAAATATTTCTTCCGTTTAAGTTTATCTTAATTTCATCTCTTGAAGTAGGTAAACGTAACCTTCTATTTTGTGCATATGGCATC
>JAUNAY010000023.1 GCA_030527385.1 Fusobacterium sp.
TAATCCATCTAAACAATCACAATGTTTTAATATTATTTTTTCGTTCATTTGCTATTTTCTCCAATATTTTTAATAAATTAATTCCTGTTTGCTTATAGACATAATCCCAGGCATCATCACCATAATAATATTGCCCACCTACTCCTAAATACAAAGTTTTTAATGTGTCTTGAATTTTTTTAGCTTGCTCTCTATTTGGATAAAAAAACATAACTCTTATAGGTGTATATCCTTTTTTAGAAATTACCTGTATTCTTGTGTGTTCTTTTGTTATGTGATCTCCATCTGTTGTTGCATCTCTCCATTTTATTTCGTGAGCTTTTTTATCAAATAAACAATCAATTTCAAAAGTTTTTGGTCTTGATCCTAATGTATTTTCTATTCTACATTTTTTAGCTGTGGGATATGCAGATTTAAAACAAATGATTGTTGCCTCTTCTAAAAAAGAACCAGCATATTTATATAAAAATCTACCTTTATTTTGATATAAATCGATTAAATCTCCCTCTTGATCAGAAACTCCTAAAACTTCATATATTAAATAGTGATCTTTGTTATCCGACTTCATCTCTTCTATTCTTTTATCTATACTTTTATGTAAATTATTCATATATTTATTTGCTAATTTTTTTATTTTATTATATATCATCATTTCTAAATATGTCATTTTATCTTCACTCCATTATATATTAAAATACTGTTTATCTCTTTTTGTGGAGCTTTGAGTATTTGCTATAAAGATTCCATCTATCGTGGAACCACATCCATTGTTCTGGGTATTCTCTTATTATATCTTCCATTTTATGTATCAAAAGTTGAGTGTTATTGATTACATCATCTTTAAAACTATCAGTTTTTACAAGCTCAATTTCATCTAAAACGTGGACAGTACAACTGTTATCTTCATTAAAAGTGTTATATACCAAAAGTAGAGGGATATCAAATTTTAAAGCTAGAGAAACAGCACCAGTTGGAGCTTTAGCACTCTCACCAAAAAAATTTACAATAGCTCCTTTATCTCTATGATCACTAAAAAGGGCAATTATATTTTGATTATTAAGTCTTTTTATAAGCTCTTTACTAGTTCCTTTACTTTTCTTTAAAAGTGTAAGATTAAGATCTCTTTCACGGCTCTCTGTGATAAAATCGTCAATCCAAGGGTTTCTTTGCTTTTTAGCAACTGTTACAATGGGGTATCCTTTGGCAGATTTTACGCTTGTTTCCATATTACCCATATGCATAAGTGCCACAATAACACCTTTTCCTTTTGAATATGCTTTTTCAAATGCTTCTTTATTGATAGTTTTTACACTGTTAGGATTTTTAAAATAATCTTTAAACCAAAGAGAACATAAAAAAGCTTTTAGCATAACTTTATATGACTCAAGTGCAATCTTTTCTCTTTCTTTTTCACTCTTTTCTGGAAAAGCAAGTTTTAAGTTCATAAGAGCTGTTTCACGACGTTTTTTAATTGCCACATAACCAAGCCACCCCAAAAATTCAGCAAACTTAAATCTTAATTTTTGTGGAAAAAGTAAAATAATAAATCTAAAAAACAAAACTATTAAATATTGCAATCTGTATACCATAAATACCACCTGTTCAAAAATATAATTATAGATTATTATAACATAAAATTTTAAAATTTTGTATTCTAATTATCCTAATTGCTTAATAGGTGGCAATATGGTATAATTTCATCAGTATAAAAATAACAAAAAATAATTAATTTATAGAGGTGGAAAAGATGAGAATAGGTATAATTGGAGCTATGAATGAAGAGGTAATAGAGCTAAAAAGTATTATGTCAGATATTCAAGTGGAAAATTTGGGGAACCTTGAGTTTTTCAAAGGAAATCTTTTAGGAAAAGAGGTAGTTTTAGTTGAGGGTGGAATAGGTAAGGTAAATGCAAGTATCTGTGCCACTCTTATGATAGAGCATTTTAAAGTATCAAAAGTGTTATTTACTGGGGTTGCAGGAGGAACAAATCCAGATATTAACATAGGTGATATTGTGATTGGAGTTGATCAAATAGAGCACGATTTCAATGCCACAGCTTTTGGTTATGCACTTGGACAAATTCCAAGAATGGACAGTTATATATTTGAAGCTGACAAGGAGCTTGTAGATTTAGCTTATAGCGTGGCAGTAGAAAAATTTGGAGCTGAAAAAGTTAGAAAAGGACGTATAGTTAGTGGAGATGAGTTTGTGGCATCTGTTGAGAAAATAAACTGGTTAAGAGAGACTTTTAATGCTGATTGTACAGAGATGGAAGGGGCGAGTGTGGCACACGTATGTCACGTATTTAAGATGCCTTTCTTGATTATAAGAGCTATTTCAGACAAAGCTAATCACGATGCTAAAGTTGATTTTCCAGAATTTGTTAAACTTGCTGCTAAAAATTCTAAAACAATTATAGAGGGAATTTTAGAGAGAATATAAACTTTATAAGTATATGAATTGCTATTACTTATATATATTTTAACTTTATTTTAAGTATACTAGAGAGGTAAAAATGAACATAGAAAAATTATTAGACGAACTTTATTCTTACTCTATGCACGGTATAAAGCTAGGTTTAGAGAATATTCAAAAAATTTGTAAAGAGCTTGGAAACCCAGAAAAAAGCTATAAGATTGTACATATTGCTGGGACAAATGGAAAGGGATCTACTGCTACAACTTTAGAAACTATACTTCTTGAGGCTGGTTATAAGGTTGGAAAATATACATCTCCACACATTTTAAAGTTTAATGAGAGAATAAGAATGGACGGAGTTGATATTTCAGATGCTGAAATAGCTTACTATTACGATGAAGTAAAAAAAGCTATTGAAAGAGCTGGAGTAAAGCCAACATTTTTTGAAGTGACAACAGCTATGATGTTTAAATATTTTGCTGACAAAAAGGCTGATTATGTTGTGTTAGAGACTGGTATGGGAGGAAGATTTGACGCTACAAATGTGGTTGATGCTGATCTATGTATCATCACAAATGTAACTTTAGATCATACTGAATATTTAGGTGATACAATATATAAGATAGCAAAAGAGAAAGCTGGAATAATAAAAGATACTTTAAAAGTTATCGTAGCAGATAGCGATCCAGAGTTCTTAAAGGCAATTTATGAGGAGAATGCTCACGTAGTTAATGTTTTAGAAAAATATGCAAATGCAAAATGGAGTTTAGATTTTGATAAATTTATAACTAAAATTGTGATAGGTGATGAGGAGTATGAGTTCTCACTATTTGGTGAATATCAAGTGAAAAACTTTTTATGTGCTTTTGAAGCAGGTGTAGAGCTTGAAATTGACAAAGAGGTTATAAAGAGAGCTTGTGCAAAAACTGTGTGGCAATGTAGATTCGAAAGATGGGATACAAACCCTTTAGTTATTCTTGATGGGGCACATAACCCAGATGGTATGACAGAGCTTAAAAAGGTTGTACAAAAGGGATTTAAAGCAGAAGATGTGGTAGCAATAGTTTCTATTTTAAAAGATAAAGACAGAAAACAAATACTTGAGATACTTAGACCTGTAACTTCAAATATTATCTTTACAAGCTTGGCAGAAAACCCAAGAGGAACAGCTGGTGAAGAGCTTTATGAGCTTATTGAGGACAAGAGTGGGTGCTGTGTTGAGAATGATATAGAAAAAGCTTTTAAAATGGCTAAAGATATGAATAAAAAGGTTATATTGATATGTGGTTCTTTCTATCTGCTTAGCAAATTTAAAGAGAAGATAAAAAAATAGATTTAAAGAGGAAAAAATGGCTAAAAAAAATGGAATTTTTAGTTTGATTGTGAGGGGAGCTGTTATTTTTACTTTTCTTTTTTTGGAAAGAGAGATGTTTAGAGAGTATGAGCAGATAAAAAAGGGAGTAGATGGCAAAAGAGATGCTATGTTTAAGGAGATTACAGGGCTTTTTGCTAGAAGAGAGGAAAATTTTTATTTGAATAAAGAGTACTTAAAAGCTGATTTTGAGTTTAAAGAGAGAAAAAGAATTGAAGCCGAAGAGAGAAGAAAAGCTGAAATAGCAAGGATATTGGAATATAGACGTCTTCAGGCTGAAAAGCTTCTAAAAGAGCAAGAACTAAAAAATCAAGAATCTAATTTGAACAGTGAAGAGTTGAACAAACAAAATACAAGTAATTTAGATAATAAAAAAATAAATGGTGAAGAACTAAATAAAAGTAACTTAAATAGTCAAGAAATAGAAAAAAATATAGATAAAGATAATAAAACAGGAAATATAATAGAAAAATCTAATATTAAAACAGAGGATAAAAAAGAGAATAAACCTCCTAAAAAGATTATTCCAAAAGGAGCAGTAAAGGTTAGAGTAACAAAACCGACTAGAATTGAAGATGTGACAGAAGTTCCAAAAGAGGTGCGTCCAATTACAATTCATAGGGTTGAAACAAATGTGTATCGTCTTTCAGATGACGATGATGAAAAAAATAAGAAAACAGAGAAAACTCAAAATTCTCAAACTAAAGAGGATAAAAAAGAGACTCAAAAACTTACACCTATAAAAAAAGAGAAGAATTCTAGTTTTAAAGAGATAGAAATATTAGGAAATTAGAGTTTTTCTCCAAAAGGAGTTGTAAAATATGAGAAAATTTGATGAAATATTTACAGTTAGAAAATTGATGGAGCATTTTAATATGGAAGTTATAAATGAAGGAAATTTGGACTTCCAACTTAAAGTGCCAAGCATATACCACGTAGGTTATGAATTGATAGGCTTTTTTGATGAAAAAGGTGAGGAGCTAAATAATTATCTGCATATTTTTGGTAAAAAAGAGGCTAGATTTGTAAAAACTCTTTCTCACGAAGAGAGGGCAAAGATGTGGGATCGTTACTTTTCATATAGTTTCCCAGCCCTTATTATTACATCTGAAACTAAGTGTACAGAAGAGATGTTAGAAGCTGCTAAAAGAAATAATAAAACTGTTTTAAAAAGTCCGATGAGAACGACAACAACAATTAGAGAGCTGAAATTCTTTTTGTCTAAAGAGCTAGCAGAGGAAAAGATGATAAATGGTTATATGCTTCTTGAGATTATGGGAGTTGGAGTTTTGCTTACTGGGTATGAGGACGCCAAGCTTGGAGTTACTATTGAGCTGTTAGAGAGAGGGCATAAGCTTATTACAGACAATAATTTGATTATAAAGAGAATGGCTGAAAATGATTTGGAAGGTTGCAACCGTTTTGACAAATCTCAGATGGATAGCCACTTTTTCATACAAAATACTGATGGAAGCCAGATAGATGTCACAACTCAATTTGGAATTAAGGCTACAAGAAATATGAAAAGAATAGATATGCTTGTTGTACTTGAGGAGTGGAATGAGAAAAAGTTTTATGATAGATTGGGAATAGACGAGGTTTATGAGGAGTTTTTAGGTGAAAAAATCTTGAAACTTGTGATTCCAGTAAGACGTGGAAGAAATTTGGCTATAATTTTAGAAACAGCAGCGTTAAATTTTAGATTAAAAATGATGGGTGTTAACTCTGCTGAGTATTTTATGAAAGAATCTAGGAAATTAATAATGGCAAATAAGGCTAAACAAGGTGAGAATATGAATGAGAAAACACTTCCAGTAAAAAAATTAAAAGATGAGTTTAATTTGAAAGTGCTTCACGGAGAAGAGGAGCTAGAAAACAGAGTTATAAAAGTAACGGGTATACATAGACCCTCACTTGCCCTTTCTGGTTATGTAGATATGTATGAAGATGAGGGGTACACAGGGGTACAACTGTTTTCAAAAGTAGAATTTAAGTATCTTAGTAGCTTAGATGAAGCTAAGAGAATAGAAAACTTAAAAAGATATCTTAGTTTTAAATTTCCAGTAATTGTGCTGACTTCAGATGTGGAGGTGCCAGACTACTTTTTGGAGCTAATAAAAGAAACTGACACTATTTTATTGAGAGCTCCATTTAGAAAGGCGTCTCAAATAATAGCAAACTTTAATGGATTTTTGGAGACATATTTTGCCCAAAGTTTGGCAATGCACGGGGTATTTTTGGAGCTTTACGGATTTGGAGTGCTACTTGTAGGTAGAAGTGGAATTGGTAAGAGTGAAACTGCCCTTGAGCTTATCCACAGGGGGCATAGACTTGTGGCTGATGACTTGGTTAAGTTTGTAAAAGATGTGAGTGGAGATATAATTGGAAAATCGGCAACTCTACCATATTTTATGGAGATTAGAGGGCTTGGAATTATTGATATAAAGACACTTTATGGACTTGGAGCTGTAAGAATTAATAAAAAGCTTGACATTATAATTGAACTTAAAGAGCAGGAGAGCAACAACTATATGACTGCTGTTGACTATCAAGCCACATCTTCAGAAATTTTAGGAAAGAAGATAGCTAAATTTAATCTTTATATATCTTCTGGAAGAAATGCTGCCGCAATGGTTGAAATTGCCGTTATGAACTTGATGGCAATCAAACTTGGACACGATCCTGAAAAACTATATAGAGAGGGACTTAAGAGAATGACGGAGGCAGAGAGAAAACTATTGGGAGAGTAGTTTGGAGGAAAAATGGTTAATGAGATAAAAGAAAAAATTTTAAAAAGTAACAGCATAATTATAACAGCACATATAAGCCCAGATGGAGACGCTGTTGGAGCTGGACTTGCCCTTTTAAAAGGGGTTGAAAAATTAAATAAAAATTGTAAGGCAAGATTTGTTTTACAAGATAAGATACCAGACAAATTAAACTTTTTAGCTTTGTCTAAGAGGGCAGAGATATATGATGAGCAAAAATCGTATGATTTTGATCTGGGGATATGTGTTGACAGTGCAACTTTTGAACGTACTGGGGCAGTAAAAGATCTGTTTCAAGATAAATATGTAATAAATATAGATCATCATATAAGCAATACAAAATATGGTGATATAAACTATGTTAAAAATATATCTTCTACAAGCGAAATTGTTTACAATTTGTTAAAAGTTTGGAATGTTGAAATTGATGTGGAGATGGGAGAAAGTATGTATACTGGACTTGTTAATGATACTGGAAATTTTCAACACGATAATGTAACAACAAAAACTTTTGCTATGGCTGGAGATCTTATAAACTTAGGTGTAAATAATTCTAAAATTATTAGAGAGTTTTGGAATAGATATAGTATGGCTGGAATGAAGCTTCTTGGAAAGGCTATGTATGAGATGGAGTTTTTCAAAGATAAAAAACTTGCTTATTTCTTTCTTTCAAATGATGAATTAAAAAGATTTAACGGAAGAAAAGAGGACACAGAGAGCATAGTTGAAAGACTTATAGCTTTTGAGGACGCCGATGTATCGCTATTTTTAAGAGAGGATAAACCTGGATTTATCAAAGGAAGTATGAGAAGTAAGCATAGTACAGATGTAAATAGCGTAGCTTCTAACTTTGGAGGGGGAGGACATAAAAAAGCAGCTGGTTTTTCTAGTGAGTTGCCTCCAGAAGAGATTTTAAAAATAGTTTTAGAGAAGCTTTAGGAGGTAAAGATGAAAAGAGTTTTAGTTGGGATTATGGCTCTATCTCTTTTGACAAATTGTGGAAAAACTTCTATTGAAAGCACAATAAAAAAAGATGACAAAATAACTAATCTAAGAGAGTATGATTATTATAAAATTAATAAAGCTCCGAAAAAAAGAGTGGTTATAGGTAAAGTAAAAAATTATTCAAGATTTGGAACTGCTAGAACTGACTTGGTAACTAAAGATATTTTAATCTCGGAATTTTCCAATACTGGAAGATTTACAGTGCTAGAAAGAGGAGACTTAGACACAGTTATGGAGGAACTTGCTTTTTCTGATTCGCTGGGACAAGCTTCGCTTTTAGCTAGACAAAAGTTTTTGGACACTGATTTTGTTGTGGTTGGAAGCGTGACAAAATATGCTTTAAATACCACTGGGAACAAATCACTTTTTTCTAAGAGCAAGGAGCAGAGGGCAGAGGTTGTTATTGAGCTAAAAGTGATAGATGTGGCTAGTGGAAAGGTGTGGACAGAGACAGGTGAGGGAAGCTCAAGTGTTGAATTTAGCACTATTTTGGGGGCAGGAACTTATGGATCATACACAAGCTTAGAAAATGAAGCTTTTAGGGCAGCCGTAGTTCAGGCTGTGGAAAAGATTGTTAAAAAGCTAGATTCTATGGGTTGGAGTGCAAATGTAGTTAAAAAAACTGGAGACACTCTTATAATAAACTCTGGAATGGAGAGCGATTTAGCAATTGGAACAGAGCTTGAAGTCTATAAAGTAGGTGCTCCGATCGAGTATAGAGGCGAAATTTTGGGTTATGACGAGAAACTTGTGGGTAGTGGAGTTGTGACTGATTATATTGGAGAAAATGCCTCTAAAATTAAGTATGAGGGAGAAAATTTTACAGTTCCAGCAGTTGTAAAAATAAAAAAATAAATAAAAGTTGAAAAAAAACTAATAACATAGTATTCTTGTAGTATAGATGTGTAGATTAAAGCTGAAAAGGAGTTAAAGATGGAAAAAGAATATGATATAGTTTTTATAAAGCCAGAAAAATTTGGAGATTGTACAAAATGTGTAGAATACATAAAAGAGGAAAAAATTGTACATATAAATCTGTATGATTTAGACGAAATTGAGTCACAAAGAATTCTTGATTACATAAGTGGGGCTGTGTTTATTCAAGAGGGACAAATAGTAAATCCTGGAGAAAAGGTATTTTGTACTATTCCTAAGACAAAAACTTTTTATTTTGATGAAAAGGCAAGAGCAAAAAAAACATCTCTTGATTCAAGATATGACGAAGAGGAAGAGATTGTGCCTACATATAAGGGAAGATAAAAAGAGAGTTTTCACTCTCTTTTTTAGTTTCAAAAATTAATTCATAAGTCTATCTTCAATACGACTTATCCTTTTTTCAATTCGACGTATTCCGTCGATAACATTTTTTGTGCTGTCGGAGTGGAGCTTTAAAAATAGCTCTTTTTCGTGTTCCCAATCATCTTTATCTAATTTTTTATCCAGCTCTTTTCTAAGGGTTTCACTTCTTTTTTCCAAAAGAGAAAACATATATTTATGGTACACTCCAAGAAGGGTAATAAGTGATATTATATGTGTTATAACATCGCTAATTTTCATCTTTTGCCCCTCCTATTTGATCAAAAACAGCTTTGTATATCTTATTATCTATTTTGCTTTCGGTACGATCTACCAGTTCTTTTAAAAGAATTATAATAATCCTCTCAATAGCAACAGTTCCAAGATATTTACAAGCAAAAGTTTTAATAAAACCAATAGGTATATTCATAATAAGCCACCACCTTTTTTTATTTTGTGGGGGGAAGTGGCAAATAAATATCAACAATTAGATTATAAATCTTTTATAATAAAAAAGCAATTTTAAAAATGTTAGTATCTATATTAAAATTAAATTTTAGTGGGGAGTTTATTAAAATTATTTCTGAAATTCCCATTAAAACTTAAAATCATATTGTAATAAAAAAATTTCTTGCATAAATTGAAAAAAAAGTTATATAATCAGTTGTCAACATAACTTTGACTAAAAACTAGTTTTTAAATAAATATATTTTATAGATTTAAAGTCATATTAACAACAAAATAAATTTTGAGAAAGCGAAGAAATTTTTTCACTAATTTTAGTATATACAAAAATATAAATTTATATACAGTGAAAAAGTAACAATTAAACATTAACAAAAATCTTTAAATACATCATAGCTCTACTAAAAATAAAATCAACACAGCTTATAGTGAGATAGTTTTGTCCCATATAGGCAAATTATTAAATAATCTTAGGGAAGAGAAAACTTAATAAATGAGGTTGAATATGAGAGAAGAAACTAACAAAGAATATGAATTTAAAGATTATGGAGAGCAGTTGAGGTTTAAATATTGTCCAATTTGTCAAAGTGATTCGGACAATCCAGATTTTTCCCTAAATTGCAAATCAAAAACTTATTATTGCCACAGAACAGGAACAGGTGGAAAAGTTAAAGATTTGAGATATATTGATAGAGATTTTTATAATTTTGTAATAAAAATCTTAAATGAAACTCAAAAGCCTTTAAAAATAAACAAAAAAAGTGATGATAATAGGGAAATAAAACAAAACTTTGATAAGATTGTGACAAGTAGAGGTGCAAAGCCTCTAAATGCTGAGTGGAGAGAGTATTTAAGCAATCGGAAAATTGGCGAAAAACATCTTGATAAGCTCTTTAGAATGGGCAAAAATAATATGATGATGATACCAATTACTGATGGAGAGCACGTTGTGGCTATAAAATATCGTGGGATAAATAAGGAATTAAGCTGTGAGAGTGGCAGTCAAAGTGATTATTTTATCAACTGGCAACATATAAAATCAAGGGATTATTTGATAATAGTTGAGGGAGAAATAGATCTCTTGAGTGGACTAGAAGCTGGTTATGATAACATAGTTAGTTTACCTTTTGGTGCTACAAATGTAAAGGCTGTAACTAATCAAAAACATTGGATTGATGAGTTTAGCAAAATTATAATAGCTGTTGATAATGATGAGGCAGGAAAAAAATCTCGTGAAAAAATTATAAATGAATTAAAGGATATTAAGGAGAAATTATATTCTGTTGATATGGGGAAATATAAAGATTTTAATGAGGTTTTGACTGGAGAGGGGAAAGAAAAAATAAAAGAGTTGGTTGATAATGCAACAGTTGCTGAGATTTCAGAGGAGGAGATCTTCACAACTGGAAAAGATGGTTATTATATGAAAATTAAAGGGGAATTAGTTCCAATAACTGATTTTACTTTGAATATAACAGGATATTCAAATAACTATATTATGGGAACAGCTCACACATTAGGAAGAGATAAAGAGTTTAAAGCAAAAAAAACAGATCTTTTGTTAAGTAGTGGAATAGTTCAACATATAGGATATTATTTTGGTGCACCTAGCACAATACCAAGTTTCTGGAGTTGGATATTAAAACAAAATTTAACAAAATATATTGATGAAATAGAACATTATGGAATAATTAACAACAAATATTATGATACAACCTCGCAAGTGATATGTGATAGAAATGATTTGGTAATACAAAATATTGATAGTTTTCAACCTCTAACAAAAACTGAAAAACTGTGGCTTAACAAAAATTTATTAAAAATGAGAAGTGACGCTATTCAGAGTTTGGTTGGAATCTGTTGGGCATTGGGAAGATTGCACAATCATTTAGCTTACCCAATATTAGAACTAGCAGGTTCTACATCGGTTGGAAAAACTGAATATGCAGAGTTTATAGTAAGAATTTTGTTTGGAACAAAGGAGAATATAAAAAGTTTAGGTACAGTGTCTGCACATCAGATAAGAAGTTTTTCAAGCTGTTCAAATATAACACCTTGGGTGCTTGATGAGGTTAAGGTGATAGGGCATATTTTAAGAGATAAGGCTGTGGAACTTGTGGGAACAATTAGAGCTTTATACGACAATAAGACAGTAAACCAAGGAAATACAAAAGACAAACTGTATGAGTTTAAATTGTGTACTCCTTTTATAATTTCTGGAGAAACAAAATTAAATGATGTTTCCTTTAGAAATAGAACTATAACGGCTGAATTAAAATCGGCAAATAAGGGAGAGTACAAGGTTTATGAGATGTTAAAAAATAGCGATATTTTAGAAAAAATGGGTAAAACTGCTTTAAACAGAAGATTGGAAAAGGGCAGTATTGAGGTTGAAAGAAAAAGATTACAAACTCTTTTTCCAGATGTTAAAGACGATAGACAACTTCATAATATAAAGTGTCTTTATAGTGGGTTTTTAGCATTGAAAGAGATAGTTAAAATCTCAAAAGATATAGAAAAACAGTTTGTGCAATATTTAAACGAGATTGGAAAGGATAGTGAAAATGTAGTTCAAAACTTTTATGAGCTTTTGGAGATGGTGTCGGAATCTGATAAAGATTTACGTAGTTTTTATGCAATTAAAGAGGGTAAACACTATCTTTGGTTAAGTCAGCTCTATAAAGTGATTGCAGAAGAACATTTTAAAACTAATAGTACTCTTGAACTTTTGGATTTGAGGAGTTTAAGAAAACAGCTGATAAAGGAGAATTTTATTTTAAATACTAATGTTTCTATAAGATTTTATGATCCTTTTACTAGAAAAACAAAGGTAGAGAAAGCAGTTGAAATAGTGCCTATTACTATTTTTAACATTGAAAAATATGATTAGCTGTAACAGGGTGTAACTTTTTTTGTAACTAAAAAAAATATCTATATATTTGATAAATTCTAATAAAAAATAGATGTAACCGAAAAATATGAGAACTTGCTTCTAATTTTTAAATTTGTATGAGCTTAAAATATTTTTATTTTGCTTACCTATTGATTGTTTTAAACTGCTATAAATGGTTACAAATATATTATAATATAAATATAATTATCTTAGAATCTATATAATATATTTAATATATAAGTTACAAGAGAAAGAATAATTTTTAGTTGTATATATAAAAATAGTGATAAAAATGCAATTGTAACCAAAAAAAGTAACTAAGTTGAGACAGAGGTTACCAAATTTTTTATGAAGATATTTAAGGGAGGAAAAATGTGTTCAAGAGCTGAAGATGAAGAATATCTTGTTAAAAGATTAAAAAAAGAGCTTGAAAAAAGCAGTGTAAATAGAGAAAGTGCTGAAAAGATGGAGGCTAAACTTGGAGTTTGGACAACAGTTAAAAAAAGCTCTGAATTTTTGAAGAAACACCCAAATACAATTTATAATATGGTTCACGAAGGAAATTTAATAACTAGAAAAAATGGGAGGGCAATTAGGATTTTTACAAAAAGTTTGATATTTGCCTTGGGGGAGATTGAGGAGATTTAAGAATTATTTAATTTTATATATAAATTTAGTTTATGTTAAGATTAATTTTAAATTATTTCACAGTGAGACACAATAAGTCACTTTTAGCTACTGTTAAAATTTTTCTCACTAAGTTATAATATAATTACCAAAGGAGCTTCGAGGTAAAAAATAATTTAGGGGGGAACGTGAATGATAAAAGACAACACTGTCTTAGCTGTAATTGTTAAAGAAAAAACTAAGGTTGAAAATTCTATCGAGAGAGAGGGAGCAATCAAGAAAAATGTGGAGAACTTAGAGGCTGTTATTGCCCACGTAGCAGAACTTGTGGAGGCTAACAAACCTTTGCCAGAGGATTCAAACTTTGCTTCTTATGAGGAGTGGCAAGCATTCCTACAAAAGAGATTAAAATCTTTTAATACTTCTCTTGAGACAATTGCAAAACAAAAAAGCTTACTTACAGCATATGAGTATTATATTACTAATAATCAAACTGTATAAGTTTATGAGGGCAACTATAATGGTTGCCCTTTAAAATTAATTTAGTTTTAAATATCAAGTTAATTTTTTGAAACTTATATTCTTAATATCAGCACACTTCCAAATCAGCGAATTAAGAGGGAGTAATACTCGAGCGA
>JAUNAY010000024.1 GCA_030527385.1 Fusobacterium sp.
AAGAAAAAAAAGTATAGCTCCAAAAAGAAAAACGGTTAAAGTTTTGCAAAATACAAAGCTCAAACCGTTTTTTATAATTAACCTTTTATTATTTTTACAAGTCTACTTGTTCCCAATCTATCTGCTCCAAGTTCTACAAACTTTTCTGCATCTTCAAAAGAGCTTATACCACCAGCAGGTTTTATTTTTACATCTTTACCTACATATTTTTTCATAAGAGCTACATCTTCAAATTTTGCTCCTGATGTTGAAAATCCAGTAGATGTTTTTATAAATTCTGCTCCTGATTCAGTAACAATTTCACACATCTTTATTTTTTCTTCTTCAGTTAGAAGACAAGTTTCAATTATCACTTTTAAGATTTTTCCATTACAAGCTTTATGAATATCTTTTATTTCTTGAAGAATATCATCATATTTTTTGTCTTTTAAATCTCCAATATTGATAACCATATCAATCTCATCAGCACCATTTTTTACTGCATCTTCTGTTTCAAAAACTTTTGCTGCTGTTGTGCTGTATCCATTTGGAAACCCTATTACTGTACAGATAGGTAATCTATCTCCAACATACTCTTTCGCTCTTTTTACAAAAGAAGCTGGAATACACGCTGATGCCACATCATAAGTCATAGAATCATCTAAGATCTCTTTTATTTGCTCCCAAGTTGCTGTTTGAGCCAATAAAGTGTGATCAACCATCTTTAATATCGCTTTTTTATCCATTTTTTCTCCTCTTAACTTAATTTTTCTAATAAAGATCCCCCAATAGTGTTTTCTGGCATTTTTACTTCAAAATTATCTGCTATTGTAGCTCCTATCACTGCAAAAGTATCAGCAGTTTCTAGTTTATTTGCTCCTTTCATTGAAGGTGAATAAGCTAAAAATGGAACTTTTTCCCTAGTATGATCTGTTCCAACATATGTCGGATCATTTCCGTGATCTGCTGTTATAATTAATAGATCATCATCTTTTAATTCTTTTAGTAATACTCCTAAATTAACATCAAATTTTTCCAATTCTTCTGCATAACCTTTAGGATTTCTTCTATGTCCCCATAGAGCATCAAAATCTACAAGATTTACAAAACATAAACCTGTAAAATCTCTTTTTGCTATCTCAATAGTTTGCTCCATTCCGTGAACGGAACTTTTAGATTTGTTAGATTCTGTTATTCCCTCTCCATCAAAAATATCATTTATTTTCCCTACTGAGATAACATCAAATTTAGCATCTTTAAGAGCATTTAAAACTGTTCTTCCATATGGTTTTAAAGCATAATCGTGACGATTGCTTGTTCTTTTAAACTCTCCTTTTTTTCTTCCAATATATGGTCTTGCTATTACTCTTCCTACTTTCCATTCATCTTTCATAGTAAGTTCTCTAGCAATTTCACAATATTTATAAAGAGTCTCTAATCCCATAGTCTCTTCGTTTCCACAGATTTGTAAAACCGAATCTGCACTAGTATACACTATTACATCTCCAGTAGCTATTTCGTGCTCTCCATACTCATCTAATATCTCTGTTCCACTAGCTGATTTATTCCCAACTATTTTATGTCCAAATCTCTTTTCCAATTCATCTATTAACTCTTTTGGAAAACCTGTATCTGTAAATGTTTGAAAAGGTTTATCAATATTTAATCCCATCATTTCCCAATGTCCAGTCATTGTATCCTTTCCTACACTTGTCTCTTTTAATTCTCCATAATATGCTAATGGTTTTGATACTGGTTCTATATTTTTAAGTTTACATAGATTTGCTATTCCTAATTTTTGAAGATTTGGAATATTTAATTTTTCCACTGATTCAGCTATATGTCCAAGGGTATTTACTCCCCTATCTCCATATTTTTCAGAATCTTCCATAGCTCCTATTCCCAACGAATCTATAACAATGGTAAAAATTCTTTTATACTTTTTCATCGAGCTTCCTCCAGTCAATTAACAAAATGTTTCTAGTGCCACTTTCATCATATTAACAAAAGCTGTTTGTCTTTCTTCTGGTGTTGTTACTTCTTTAGTTACAAAAGAATCTGATATTGTTAAAAGGCAAGCTGCTTTTTTACCTAAAACTCTCGCATTATGGAAAAGTGCAAAACTTTCCATCTCTACACACGAAACTCCCTTTTCTTTGCAAAGATCTTTATAATAATTTATATCTCCCTCTCTATAAAAAACATCACTTGAGTGAACTCTTCCGATGTGTAGAGGAATTTCTAATCTTTTTGCTGCTGATTTTATCTTTTCATTTAGTTCTTCGCTAGGTAAGATAATATCTTTATCATATCCATTTTGAGTATGTGCATAAGATGATTCACTCCACGCACTGTCAGCTAGAACTACATCATAAACTTTTAAATCTTCTGAATATCCTCCTGCTGATCCTACACGAATTATATTTTCAACTCCATAAACAGAATATAACTCATAAGAATAGATTCCTATTGAAGGCATTCCCATTCCAGATGCCATAACTGTTATCTCTTTTCCTTTATATTCACCTGTAAAAGCTAACATATTTCTAACAGAGTTTACTTGTTTTACATTTGTTAAGAATGTTTCTGCTATAAATTTAGCTCTTAGTGGATCTCCTGGCATCAATACATTTTTTGCTATTTCTCCTAATTTTGCTTGGTTATGTGGTGTCATTTTATTCCCTCCTATAAACTATCACTTGTAAAAGACATAGGCATAAGTTCCTCTATGTTTGTCACTAAAACTTCTTCTTTAGTTCCTAGTACTATTGGAGTATCTCTTTTTAAAAGCTCTACTAATACTTGTCTACACGCTCCGCAAGGAGTTATTAGAGTATTTCCTTTTCCTACAATAGCTATTGCTTCTATATCATCTTGACGGTATCCATTTGAATAAGCTTGAAATATTGCATTTCTCTCTGCACAATTTGTAAGCCCATATGAAGCATTTTCTATGTTAGCACCTATAAAATACTTTCCATCTTTTGTTTTAACACAAGCTCCCACAAAAAAATTTGAATATGGTGCATAAGCATTTTCCATTGCTTCATAAGCCCTTGTTAAGATATCATTATATTTTTCCATAATCTCCTCCTAGAATAACATAATTAATCCAACTATCATTGCACTTAGTACACTTACAGCAAATCCTCCTATCATTGCTCTAAAAACTAATTTAGATAGTACTCCTCTTTTTTCTGGACAAAGAGCAGATATTCCTGCTATACAAATTCCCATACTTGAGAAATTTGCAAATCCTGCAAGAGATATTGATAAAATAAGTCCTGTTCTTTCTTCTAATTGTGATAAAACTGTTCCTAATTTTTGGAATGCTATAAACTCATTCATTACAAGTTTACTTCCTAATAGTTCTCCAGCAAGTTTCATATCATCGCCAGTTAATCCCATTAAGAATCCTATTGGAGAGAAAACATATGCAAATATTTTTTCAAGAGTTAAACCAAAATTACCAAGAACTCCATTTATAAGAGCAACTATACTGATTATAGCTATCAGTGAAGCTCCTATTGCTAAAGCTGAAGCAAGTCCATTTTGTGCTCCCTCTGTTATAGCATCTATTAAGTTCTCATTTTTTCCCTTATTATCCATTCTAACATCTGCTATTTTTTGAGTTTCCTCTAATTCTGGAAGAATAATTTTTGAAATTGCTATACTTCCCATTGGTACTAATGCACTAGCTATTAATAAACTTTCCATTGGGATTCCAAGTGCAACATATCCACCAATAATTGTAGCTGACATACTTCCCATTCCAGAGATTAAAACTACCATTATCTCACTTTCTGTCATAAAGTTAAGATATTTAGCTATAAGTATAGGGCTTTCTGTTTGTCCCAAAAACATATTTGCAACAGCTACGAAACTCTCAACTTGAGTAGTTCCTAAAATCTTCCCTACTCCTTTTCCTATAACCTTAACTACCCAACCTAATATTCCTAGATAATATAAAGCTGCAACCAAAGAAGATAAGAATATTATATTACATAAAACAGATATTGCAAAGATAAACCCTGTTGCATTTCCTGGATTTGCAAGTGAACCAAATACAAATCCTATTCCATCTTGCCCATAGTTTAAAACTTGTGTAACCACATCTGATACTTTAGATACAACTGCTCTTCCTAACGGAAATTTAACTAATAGAAAAGCAATTATAAACTGTGTAACTAAAGCTTTTATGATAACATCTTTCTTTACTGATTTTCTAGCACTTGAATATAGATATAACGCCGCAATTAATAAAACTATTCCCAAAATATTGATTAAAATTCTCATTCTTCACTCCTATTTATTTTTTTCACTGTCAGCTTTTATTAAATTTCTAATAGCCTCTATTGTAACTCTTATAGCAGCATCTGTATCGTGAACTACTGGATTTTCTAATCCAAGTTTTTCTCTTTCTTGATTTGCCACTACTAAAAATGCTGATCCAACACGAACTCTTAAATGACTTCCTACTACAAATAATGCAGCTGATTCCATTTCAGAAGCTTTACATCCAAGACGTTTCCAAGCTTCCCATTTATTCATCAATTCATAACTAACTGGCTTTGTTTCTGGAGAATGTTGTCCATAGAATGAATCTTTACATTGAACTACACCAACGTGATAATTTTTTCCAGAATCTTTAGCTGATTTTACAAAAGCATTTACTACATCTAAATCTGCAACTGCTGGAAACTCAATAGGAGCATACTCTCTACTTGTTCCTTCCATTCTAATTGCTCCTGTGGCTACAACTATATCTCCACCCATTATCTCTGTTTGCATTCCACCACAAGTTCCTACACGTAAAAATGTATCTGCTCCTGCTTTAACTAACTCTTCTAAGGCAATAGCTGCAGAAGGTCCTCCAATACCAGTTGAAGTTACACTCACTTTTACTCCATCGATATATCCTGTATATGTGATATATTCTCTTGAATCTGCTATCAATTCTGCATTGTCAAAATATTTTGCTATTTTAGCACAACGTTTTGGGTCTCCAGGTAAAATTACATATTTACCAACTTGTCCATTTCTTAAACCAATATGATATTGAACTCCTTCTTCTGCATATTTCATAATATAACCTCCAGTTTTTTATAACTTGTCTAATTTGTTGTCTATATTTTATATTATCATCTTTAGACTAGATATGTCAATAATTTTATTAATATTTCATCAATATTTATGCCCTTAAAATGTACAAAATAATCTATTTTTACATTTTCTTATTTACATCTCTATTCCTTAAAAAATATATTTCATAAAAGTAAGTTGTCTAATTTTTAACACACTTTATCTTAAAAATATATGGCTTATTTTTGTTTTAAGTATATTAATTTAGTTCAAACTATCTTTTAATTATACTTTACTTGATAAATTTTGTTTAGATTTTTATTGACAATTTTTCTAAAAAGTGTTAGTATGAAAATATAATAAAAGAAAAAGAAATGTAATTTTGTACTCATTATAAATTAAATTTATTAGTGAACAATAAGGAGGCAGGAATATGTTATTTAAGACAAATGAAGAACACGAAGCTTTACGTGCAAAAGTGAGAGAATTTGCTGAAACTGAAATTAGACCTATCGCTTTTATGCTTGATCAACAAAATGAATTTCCAACTGAAGCTATTAAAAAATTTGCTAAAATGGGAATGATGGGTTTACCATATCCTAAAGAGTATGGTGGAGCTGGACTAGATTCTTTAAGTTATGCTATCGCCGTTGAAGAACTTTCAAGAGTTGATGGTGGTACTGGAGTTATTCTTTCTGCTCACGTATCTCTTGGTTCTTATCCTATTTATGCTTTCGGTACTGAAGAGCAAAAACAAAAATACCTTGTTCCTTTAGCTAAAGGTGAAAAACTTGGTGCTTTTGGACTTACTGAACCAAATGCTGGTAGTGACGCTGGTGGAACAGAGACTACTGCTGTTTTAGAAGGAGATCACTATATTCTTAACGGTGGAAAAATATTTATAACTAACGCTGATAAAGCTGATACATATGTAGTTTTTGCTGTAACTACTCCTGATATTGGAACAAAAGGAATCAGTGCCTTTATTGTTGAAAAAGGTTGGGAAGGATTTACTTTTGGTACTCACTATGACAAGATGGGAATTCGTTCATCTTCAACTGCTGAACTAGTTTTTAACAATGTTAAAGTTCCTAAAGAAAACTTACTTGGAAAAGAGGGACAAGGATTTAAAATAGCTATGGCTACTCTTGATGGAGGTAGAATTGGTATTGCTGCTCAAGCACTAGGAATTGCTCAAGGTGCATTTGAAAATGCTCTTGAATATGCAAAAGAGAGAGAACAATTTGGTATGCCTATTGCTCATCAACAAGTTATATCTTTTAAATTAGCTGATATGGCTACAAAAATAAGATGTGCTAGATTCCTTGTATATAGCTCTGCCGAATTAAAAGATAAACACGAACCATATGGTATGGAATCTGCTATGGCAAAACAATACACTTCTGATATTTGCTTAGAAGTTGTAAACGATGCACTTCAAATCTTTGGAGGAAACGGATACCTTAAAGGTATGGAAGTTGAACGTGCTTATCGTGATGCTAAGATTTGTACAATCTATGAAGGAACTAACGAAATTCAAAGAGTTGTTATCGCTTCTCACCTAATTGGTAAGATGCCTAAAGCTAACTCTGCTCCTAAAAAAGCTTCTGCTAAAGGACACGCAACTGGACTTCGTAAAAATATAATATTTAAAGATGGAGATATGAAAGATAAAGTTAATGCCTTAGTTGAAGCATTAAAAGCTGACGGATATGACTTTACTGTTGGTATACCTCTTGATACACCTATTGCTATGGCTGATCGTATAGTCAGTGCTGGAATGGGAATCGGTGAACAAGAAAATATGAAACTTATTGAAAATCTAGCTGTTCAAGCTGGAGCTGCTATTGGATCATCAAGACCAGTTGCTGAAACTTTAAAATATGTTCCTCTTAATCGTTATGTTGGTATGTCTGGACAAAAATTTAATGGAAATCTTTATATAGCTTGTGGTATTTCTGGAGCTGGACAACATTTAAAAGGAATTAAAGATGCAACTACTATTGTAGCTATCAATACAAATCCTAATGCTGCTATCTTTAAAAATGCCGACTATGGAATTGTTGGAGACTTAAAAGAAGTTCTACCTCTTTTAACTGCCGCTTTAGATAATGGAGAGCCTAAAAAAGATGCTCCTCCTATGAAAAAAATGAAAAGAAATATACCTAAAAAACCTGCTCCTGATTATCCTCTTCACGTGTGCAATGGTTGTGGTTATACTTATGATCCAGCTGTTGGAGATGAAGAAAATGGTGTAGAATCTGGTACTCTATTTAACAAGTTACCTGAAGATTGGATCTGTCCACTATGTGGAGAAGAAAAAGATCAATTTATTGAAGCTTAAATTTTTTTCAGAATTTTGTAAATTAAGGAGGAATCATTTATGTATAATGTTAGAAAAATAACTGAAGATTTATATTGGATAGGAGGAGACGATCATCGTCTTCACCTATTTGAAAACATACACCCGATCCCACGTGGAGTTTCATATAACTCATATCTTTTACTAGATAAGAAAACTGTTTTATTTGATACTGTTGACTGGTCTATTGGACGTCAATTTTTAGAAAACCTAGAGTATGTCTTAGCTGGAAGACCTCTTGACTATATGGTTATCAACCATATGGAGCCAGATCACGCTGCTATGATAGAAGAAATTATACTTCGTTATCCTAAAGTTAAAATAATCAGCAGTGAAAAAGCTTTCTATTTTATGAATCAATTTGGATTCCACGTTGATAGTTCAAGAACTGAAGTTGTAAAAGAGGGAGATAAAAAATCTTTTGGAAAACACGAAATCTTATTTGTAGCTGCTCCAATGGTACATTGGCCAGAAGCAATAGTAAGTTTTGATTTAACTAATGGTGTATTATTCAGTGCTGATGCTTTTGGAAGCTTTGGTGCATTAGATGGAAAATTATTTAATGACGAAGTAAACTTTGATCGTGATTGGATTGACGATGCTAGACGTTACTATACAAATATCGTTGGAAAATATGGAGCTCACGTTCAAGCACTACTTAAAAAAGCAGCTGGAATAGATATTAAAATTGTTTGTCCTTTACACGGTCCAGTTTGGCGTAACAACTTAGGTTACTTCATTGACAAGTATGATAAATGGAGCAGATATGAGCCTGAAGAAAAAGGAGTTATGATTGTATATGCTTCTATGTATGGAAACACTGAAAATGCAGCTTCAATTTTAGCTTCTAAACTAGTTGAAAAAGGTATGACTAATGTTGTTATGTATGATGTTTCAAAAACTCACATATCTCAACTTATCTCTGAAACATTTAAGTACAGCAATGTTGTTCTAGCTTCTGTTACTTACAATCTTGGAATTTATCCATTAATGCACAATTATTTGATGGATATGAAAGCTCTAAATCTTCAAAATAGAACATTTGCTATTCTTGAAAACGGTTCTTGGGCTTGTGAATCTGGAAAATTAATGCGTGAGTTTTTAGAAAATATGAGAAATATGACTGTACTTGATGAAAAAGTTTCTCTTACATCATCAATGACAGCTGAACAATTAAATGAGATGGATAATTTAGTAGATAGTATCCTTAACTCTATGAAATAGGTCTTAATAGCAATCCTGTTATAATATAAAAAAGCACTCACTAAATTTAGTGGGTGTTTTTTATGCTTTTCTATTTATCTCTATATGTGAATTTTCTATCGGTAAATAATGTTTATTATGAACTTCTGGATATTTATTTTTGCTGTATAAACTTTCTGTAACTAAATAACACTTATTACTATCTGAAATCTTATATTTTACAGCTGAAAAATTTCCTGATTCTGAATATATTAGCTTTAAGTTTGAATGTCTAGCTTCCATATAAATCTCTTTTTCTAAATATTCTAATAACTCTTCTGAATTATTCAAGTCTATCTCTCTCTCTTTTATCGTTTCAACTGGCAAAATAGAAAGTGTATATGCTTTAGCTACTCCTTTGCATTTGTACCATCTTTCTGCAAAAATAGCAACTGGTGTTTTTCTTTCTAAAACTTTATTAGTATAATCTGTTGATGGCTCTATTCTAAATTGAAATTCAACTTCATCTATAACATCATTTAACGAATTATACACAGGATGCCCAAAAGTTTCTAATCCCTTTTCCCACTTAACTCCATTACTTATTATAAAATTTCCTTT
Source organism: Fusobacterium sp. (assembly GCA_030527385.1). Lineage (GTDB taxonomy): Bacteria > Fusobacteriota > Fusobacteriia > Fusobacteriales > Fusobacteriaceae > Fusobacterium_A. The sequence goes on from JAUNAY010000024.1 coordinate 9,227, forward strand.
TCCTTGAACATTCTTTATTATTCCATCTTCACGTAAAAGTGTTAGTGCTTGTCTTAAAGTCATTCTACTTACACCCATAAGTTTAGCTAATTCTGGCTCTGCTGGAAGTTTTTCCTCAAATTCACCATCTTTTATCTTTTCAAAAATTTTGTCATAAACCCCAACATATCTTAACTTTTTTTTCTTTTCTCCCTGTTTTACTTTTATTTTTTCTTCCATAATAATTCTCCCCATTTTATATTTCTCTCAAATTCATAACTATAATTAAAATTTATACTATTTTTTAGACAAATGCAAGTTTTTTTATTTTCCTGTCTACTTTTGTCTATTTTTTTGTTTGTTTTATCTTAAAACTATTGCTATTCCATATGATTAAATTTCATAGTATAATATAGACATATTTTTAATTATTAGGTGATCATATGAACAATGAAAAAAAAGTTCCTGCTATTGAAAAAGCTGATAAAATATTCAAATATCTATACTATAAAGATTCAGCTACTCAAACTGAAATATCAAAAGAGTTAAATATTCCTAAAGCTACTACTAACAGATTATTAGCTGTCTTAACTGAACTTAAATATTTAAGTCTTGAAAATAAAAAATATAAGTTAGGTGAGATCTTTTATTTTTTCTCTACCAAACACGAAAGATATACTTTAATAAAAAATATCTCCTATCCTTATCTTGAGGAACTATCTTTAAAATTTAAAGAGACATTTAAAATAAGTGTTCTTGATGAGGATAAAATAAGAAGTATAGCAAAGGTTGAAAGCAGTGATCTTATCAAAATTTCTGTTTCAGAAAATGCTATCTTCCCACTACACGCTGGAGCTGCTAGTAAACTTTTAATTTGCCAATTGAGTGAAAATAGATTAAATCAACTTTTAGATACTAATCTTCCAAAATATACAGAAAATACAATAACAGATAGAGAGCTTTTAAAAAAAGAGTTGTTAAAAATAAATATTAACAAACTCTCTTTTGATAATATGGAACATTCAAAAAATATTAAAGCTGTGGCTGTTCCTATTTTAGATAAAAAAAATAGAATTATTGCTGCCGTTAGTTGTCCTTGTTTTCCAGACTCTCTTTCAGATGAAAGAAGTACAAAAATAATAAAAGAGATGAGAAAAGCTTGTGAAGAGATTTCAAAAAGATTAGATTATTTTAATAAATAAGAAAAGAGAGTAATTAACTCTCTTTTTAACTTAAAACTAATAAAAGCGATACATTTATAAAACTTAATATTATTGAAAGTGACACAACATTTATTGCTAAATCCATATCTCCATCTGTCACATATACAAAAGTCAAAATATTATTTCCAACTGGAGAAAATGCCCCTAACAACATAATTTTTCTTCCCATCTCATCAATAGGCAAAATTTTGCTTACTATGAATGTTGCTATTAGTATTCCAATTACTTTCACTGCAACTATGATTAAACTTAACTTTAATTTTTTAAACTTTGGAGTAAAATATGCCCCTAGAGCTATCATAATTACTGTTCCTGTCATCTCTGCTATCTCTTGCATTGTAATCATTATCCCCTTAGGAAGTTTTAGCCCTGTAATATTTAATATAAATCCAAGAATTAATGCTATTATTAAAGGGGATTTTAAAAGTTTTTTTACCTTTTCTAAAGCTGTATCCTCCTTTGAAGAAACAAATATAGAATATACAACTGTTGTTACTATTACTAAGTTTCCAGCATCAAACAGTGATAAAAGATATAAATTTTCTTCTCCAAAAAAAACAATAAAAAAAGGAAGAATAAAAGTCATATTCATTATTAGTGTAGCTCCACGAAAAATTTTTCTTTCTTTTTCTTCTAACTTAATAAATTTAGACAAAACCAATCCTAATACTATCATAAATCCGTGTATACACAGAGCTGAAAGTGGATATAATAACAACTCTTTTTGTAAATTCATTCCACTTACTGATAAAATAATAACAGCAGGACTTAAAAGATAAAACACAAGTTTTAATAAGACTGAAGCTTCCTCTTTTTTCAAAATATTTAGCAGTTTTAAAATATAACCTATTGTAAAAAATAAAAATATTGGTAACAACTTTTCTAAAATTATATCTACCATTTTCGCCCTCCAACTTAAACTAAAAAAATTCCATTTTTATTATACAATTTCTTCTATAAATTTCAATATTTATATTGATATTTTTTTCATATAAGAAATTATTTTTAATTTTATTTTTCTATTAACTTTTTATTTTCAAGGCTTTATCTTTATATTTAACTATAATATATTCTAATTAATTCCATATATGAAATTTCATTTATAAATTTGGTATTGAAGTTTTTTTCTTTTTTGAGTATAGTTTAATTATAAGATAAAATTAAACTATTTATTTATACGTGAAAAATAAAAATTTAGGAGGTTTATTATGTTAAAGAAAAGTGAAATTTTAAATAAGATTACTGAAATTGGAATAGTTGCTGTTGTTAGAAGTGAAACTATTGCTGAAGGAATCAGAATCTCTAAAGCTTGTGTTGAAGGTGGAATCCCTGCTATTGAAGTTACATATACAGTACCTGGAGCAACTGAAGTTATAAAAGCTCTTAAAGAAGAATTTACTCCTGATCAACTTGTAATTGGAGCTGGAACTGTATTAGATGCTGCTACTGCAAGAATCGCTATCCTAGCTGGAGCTGAATTTATCGTTTCTCCTGCTTTTGATGAAGAAACTGCTAAATTATGTAACCTATATCAAGTTCCATATATGCCTGGATGTATGACTATTACTGAAATGACTAAAGCTATGCAATATGGATCAGATATAATTAAATTATTCCCTGGAAGTGCTTTTGGACCTTCATTTGTTAAAGCTGTAAAAGCTCCTCTTCCTCAAGCTAACATTATGCCTACTGGTGGAGTAAGCTTAGATAATATTGAAGAATGGTTCAAAAATGGTGTTGTAGCTGTTGGTGCTGGAGGAAAACTTGCTTCTGGTTCAACTGAAGATATTATTGCTACTGCAAAAGCTTTTGTTTCAAAAATTAAAGAAATCAAAAATAAATAATAAAAAAATTAATTAAAGGTGGCCTGCAATGGAAAAAATATTTGATTTTAAAAATAGAGAATTTGGATTAGCTTGTAGTGGAGAACTTTTATTAAGACTTTCTCCTGTAAATAATGAACTACTTGTTCAAGGAACTCTTTTAGAAAAAAATATCGGTGGTGCAGAATTTAACGTAGCAAGTGGTGTTTCTTCACTTGGAGTAAAAAGCACTCTTATCACTAAACTACCTAACAACGAACTTGGAAGATATACAAAAAGAGTAATCAATTCTAACGGAGTAGACAGCAGTTTTATCGTTGATGATAACTCTCTTTACAGACGTCTAGCTATTTATTTTTATGAATATGGAGCAACTCCTAGAAAACCTAATGTTACTTATGATAGACACGATTCATCTTTCCAATTTTTAGAAGCTGCTGAATTAGACAAATCTATCTATGATAAATGCGAAATTTTCCATACAAGTGGAATCAGTCTTGGACTTTGTGAAAAATCTAAACAACTTACTAAAGATTTAATCAAAAACTTTAAAGAAAAAGGAGCTATAATCTCTTTTGACGTAAACTTTAGAAGAAATCTTTGGGGAGATGAACAAAATGCAAGAGTTGAAATAGAAAAAATACTTCCTTCTATCGATATTCTATTTGCATCTGAAGAAACATTTATAAAAATGTTTAAAGAAACTGGAGACTTAAAAGAAATAATGAGAAGATTTGCTAAAGAACACGATCTTGCTCTAATAGCTTCTACTCAAAGAACTGTAAACTCTCCTAAATCTCACAACTTCACATCTATTATTTACAATAGAAAAGAAGATAAATTCTACTATGAAAAACCATATGAAAATATAGAAATAGTTGATAGAATTGGTAGTGGAGACTCTTATGTAGCTGGTGTTCTTTATGGAATACTTAAATATAATGATACTGAAAAAGCATTAAAATATGGAAATGCTTGTGGAGCTATAAAAAATACTATCGTTGGAGACATTAACTGTGCTGGAGCTAACCTTATAAATGGTGTTATAGCTGATCACGAATTTGGAAGCACAACTGAAATGAACAGATAATGTTTGCCCACTTATCTTTAATAAAAGTTAATATAAACAAAAAAAGAACTCGGATTTTTCTGAGTTCTTTTTTTCTATAAAAAAACTGTATCTTTCTATTTC
>JAUNAY010000263.1 GCA_030527385.1 Fusobacterium sp.
AAAGAAAAGAAGAAGCAAGTATAATTATAAAAAATGGTACTGTTTTAACTATGAATGATGAGAGAGAAGTTTTAGAAAATGGTGTTATTGTTATAAAAGATAATAAGATTGTTTCAATTGGAAATGATGAGTTATTAGAAAAATATAGTGCTAAAAAAATCATTGATGCTGAAGATGGAATTATTATGCCAGGAATGATTAATACTCACACTCACGTGGCAATGACAGTTTTTAGATCATTAGCTGATGATGTTCCAGATAGATTAAACAGATATATTTTTCCTTTAGAAAATAAAATGGTTAGTCCAGAAATGGCTTATATAGGAGCAAAACACGGAACAGTAGAGATGGCTCTTGGTGGAGTTACTACTATGGTAGATATGTATCTTTTTGAAGACAGTGCTGTTGAAGCTGTAAAAGAGGTTGGGCTTAGAGGGATAATGACACAAAATATTATAAAATATCCAACTGCTGACGGAAAAACTAAGGGAGAGACTATAAACAGGGCTATTGCTCTTATTGAGAAATATCAAAATGATGAGCTTATAACTCCAGGGCTTGCTCCACACGCTCCGAACACAGTTACAAAAGAGATGTTGCTAGAGATAAAAAAAGTTTCTGAAAAGTATAACGCACCTATTTCAATGCACGTTGCTGAAACTGACAAAGAGTTTGAGAAGTTTAGAAAAGATTATAATATGACTCCTGTTGAATATTTAGATTCTTTAGGTTTATTAAATGAAAGATTTATTTCAGCTCATAATATTTTTGTAACTGATAGTGATATAGAAATATTGAAAAAAAGAGATGTTGGAATAGCTCACAATATGGTTGCTAATGTAAAATCGGCAAAAGGAATTTCACCAGCTCTAAAAATGCACGATAAAGGGTTAAGAGTTGGATTAGGGACTGATGGACCTATGAGTGGAAACACACTTGATATTATTGGACAACTTGGGTATGTAGCAAAAATTCACAAGTTAAATTCTAAAGATAGATCGGCACTTCCACCAAAGAAAGCTGTTGAAATGGCAACAATTGGAGGGGCAAGAGCTATCCACAGAGAAAAAGATTTAGGAAGTTTGGAAGTTGGAAAATTAGCAGATATAGTTATTGTTGAAACAAAATCTGTAAATATGAATCCAATCTATGATCCTTATTCAGCATTTGTTTATTCAGCAAATGCAAGCAATGTGGATACAGTTATAGTAAATGGAAAAGTTATTGTTGAAGATAAAGAGATTAAAACTGTTGATTATAAAAAAGTTGTTAATGATATAACTGAATTTAAAAAGAAAGTTGAAGAAGTGGCTAAAACTTTGTAAACTTTTATAAATTATAAAAAAGAGCAAATGTATTTTTACAAATGCTCTTTTTTGATTATAAAAAATCTTTTTGAAGAAAATCTATTATATTTAAATGTTTGATACCATTTCTTGACATATCAAAAAAGTCCATAGAAATTACATATTTAGGATAATTATCTTGTATTTTTTCCAACACAGAAAACTCTCTTTCAATTGTTTCTTGAGAAGCAAGAAGATAAGCAACTTGTATATATAT